>NZ_SRLV01000091.1:0-36026 GCF_006518205.1 Myxococcus sp. CA005
GGGGGCGGGTGGGCTCGAACTCGCGGGGCTTGTCGAAGCGGGGCGGCTCGTTGCCCAGGACGACCTCGCGCTTGTGCCGCTCGGCGCCCTTGTCCAGGGCCTTGATGCGCTGGAGGCCGGCACGCAGCCGGTCATAGGTGACGTCGTTGGGGACGACGTCCAGGCGCAGGAGGCCCTCGTGGACGTAGGGCGGCGGGGAGCGGTCGAAGGCGAGCTGGATCCGCGTGGCGGTGGCGCGGGAGATGAGCGCGCGGGCGGGCTCCTTCACCTCCGCGCGGCGGGGCAGCACGGCCACCAGGTCGCCGTTGTGCAGGCGGGTGGGCAAGGGGCGGCGGTCCGCGCGGCCCAGGGTGACGAGGAAGCGGCCTCCCAGGCCGACCTCCTCCTCGATGGACTCCAGGTCCAGGACGGACAGCCCGTGCTCCTCGCGCTCATTCAGCGTGAGGCTCTGGGCGAGCGCGGCCAGGCGGGCTTTCTCGGCCTCGCGTTCCTGGGCGAGGAGCGAGCCGAGCTGGTCGAAGAAGGAGACGTCACGGGCCATGGGCACGTCATGCCACCGGGCCGGGGCCAGGGCCAGTGGGACGGACGTCCGCGTGTTCTGGAGTGCGAGAGGGAGCCCAAAGGCTGGGGTAGAATGACGGGATGCTCGGGATGCATCTGCCTGGGGGCATTGTCGAAAACGTGCGCAAGCGTCCCGGCATGTATTGCGGTGACGTTGGCGAGTACGGGCTGCACCACCTCGTCTATTTCCTCCTGGACGTTGCCTACGAAGAAGCTCGCCGTGGGGAGTGCAGGGACGTGGTGTTGGAGGTGGGAGGGGATGGTTCCATCGCGCTCTTCTGCACCAGTCGCACCGTTACCGCCGAGAACTTGGTCAGAGTGGCGACGGGAGCGGGCTTCTTGGGGCGTCCGCCGGGCGATGGCTGGGGCTGGGACAGCATGCTCGTCGTGTCCCTGGCCTTGTCTTCCCGCTACCAGGTGGACATCTGGGCGGACGGGCGGCAGTGGCGGGTGATGGGCGAGCACGGCCATCCCCAGGGAGAGGGGGCGGCGGTGACGCCGATGGAGCCAATGCCTGTCTCCGCGGAGCGAGGGGTACGCGTCCACTTCGTTCCGGACGCGACCATCTTCGAGGTGCTCGCCTTCGACAGGGCTCGCCTTTCCCGTCGCTGTAACGAGCTGGCGGCGCTCGCTCCGGGGCTGCGCGTCAGCTTTGCCGACCTCCAGCGGGGAGAGCGCACGCTGTGGCATCTGCCCGGTGGCGTGGCGCAGTGGGCTCACGTCCTCACGGAGGCTCGGCCCCAGCTCCACCCCGAGCCGGTCGTCTTCGACTTCACGTGGGATGGACTGCGCGTCCAGTGTGCATTGCAGTGGTGCGAAGACGAGGACAGCACGCTGCTGTCATTTGCCAACGCCGTGCGGACCGTGCGGCATGGCGCACACGTGAAGGGCGTCACTCAAGCGCTCCGGGGCGCACTGGCGAAGCTCTCAGGTGAGACGCGGGGGGCATTCCCCTGGGCTCGGGTGGCGCAGGGCCTGACAGCTATCGTCGCCGTGAGTGGACCCCGGAGACAGATGGCGTTCGCGGGCCCCACCAAGGAGTTGCTGGCCATCCCTGGCCTGGAGGAGGCCATCCGCAAGCAGCTCCAGCCCCTGTTCATCGAGCTCCTTCGCGAGCACCCGGTGACGCCGGCACTCCTGGCACGGCGTACGAGCGGCTCGCGGTAGTCCTCCAGAAACAGTCCGGGCCGGCACTCCCGCGAAGGGAACACCGGCCCGGCGCCTGCGTCAGCTCAACCCTGGCCTGCTAGATCTTGCCGCCGCTCACAACCAGCGCGTAGGTCGCGTCCAGCACGCGCGTCGCCAGATTCGTGTCCTCGATGATTTCGTCACCAATCACCTCCACGGTCCACGTGCCGGCGGCGGGGTTGGCGAGGAACACGTTCTCCACCGTATCCACCTTGTTCGACACGCCGCCCGCCGTGGAGACGTTGCTCGCCGTCAGGCCGTTGTTGCCCCAGTAGACGACGCCGGTGGGGGACGTCACGCGCAGCGACAGGTCGTTGATGCGGGCGTGCGCCGCGCCCACCGTGCCGGCGGGGTCGGTGTAGACCATGGTGACGTTGAGCTCCGTCTCCCCGGGAGCCACGGTGACGTTGTACGTATTCGTGCCGAGCGGGAGCAGGGTGTCCGTCTCGTTGATGATGCTCGTCACGGCGGCGCGGTCATACAGGCGCTTCACGTCCGCGGTACCCCAGCCCTGCCGCGCGCGCGTCAGGTCACCGTTGGAGCCGCCCGCGAGCCAGTTGTAGCGATGGGCCATGTTGATCATCAGCGCCTTCGCCGTGGCCATCTTCGGACGGCTGGCGAAGACATCCGCGCCACCACCGAAGCCCGCCCAGACGCCCTCGTGCCACATCTGGAACAGCAGGCCGAAGTGCCCCGCCGTCTGCGGCGTGGCCGCGCTGGTGCCGCCGAAGTTGGTGTAGGACGTGTTGCTGGTGTTCGACGCGGAGCGGATGAGGTCGTAGTAGTACGACAGGTCCGGCTTGAGCCGGCCGTCCGCCGCCGGACCCACGCTGGCGCCGCCATTCCACCGGTCATCCCCGCGGTTGGTGTTGTCGTAGTGGTACATGCCACCCACGGACACGATGTTCTTCGCCCACGCCTGTGGCCGCGAGTTCTGGTTGCCGGTGTTGCTCTGTGACTGCGTGCTGAGGATGGGGTACTGGAACAGGTAGTCATCCACCTCCGCGGAGATGGTGGTGTAGCTCGTCACCTGCGCGCTGCCCACGCTGGACGTCTGGAACACGGCGCGGTACGGCCCGGCCGGGTCGATGAGCTCCCGGTTGATGTCGTAGCGAGACTTGGCGCCGCCGAACTGGGAGGACTCGTTGTAGCGGTAGAAGATGCCTTGTCCGGAGGGGACCAGGCCGCGCGCGTTCCCGTCCACGCCCCGGGCGAAGTTGATGCTGTAGCAGGCGGTACCGTGGAAGCTGCCCGTGGTGGACGTGCTGTGGATGAGGGGAGGTGTCGCCCACTCCTGGTGCGTGGTGCGCAGCTCCGTGTCGAAGATTTCGCCGCGGACGCCCTGTCCGCTGAAGCCCTCTAGGCCTTCGAGGTAGGTCGCGCCGCCCACATCGCGGACGTTGTTGTTGTCGAGCTCACCCGGCCCGCCCCAGCGGTCGACGTACTGCACGGCGTTGGAGCGAATCAGCCGCTCCAACTGGGACTGGGTGAGGGTGGCCTCCACGCGCAGGCCGCCCGCTTCGATGAGCTCCACCGTGCCGCCCAGCGTGCGGACCAGCGAGGCGACCTCGCCCTGTCGTGCCGCGCCGCGCTCGCCCACCATGATGGAGTAGCGCTGCGGCTCCAGCTTCAGCGAGCGCCCCTGGAGGGACTCGCGCAGCACGCCTTCCACCCGGTACTCCGGATGGTACGCGCCCACCCAGCGGACATAGGGCAGCCCGGCGACGCGCTTGTGCGTGCTGGGACTCATCTCCACGAGGAAGGTGTGGTCCGTGAGGAAGCGCAGCACCTTGCCCCCCGCGGCCTTGATGGCGTCGCGGTACTCCGGCAGGGGCGTGGCGTGGAACTGCACCAGGTGCAGGGTGTTGCTGGCGTCCGAGGTGAGCACGCCCGCGACCAGGGGCTGTGCGCCCTTCAGCGGGTCGAAGCGCGCGTGCTCCAGCCGCACCAGGTACTCGGTCGGCTGCACGCGGCCCAGCAACGCCACGCCGCCCTGGCTGTAGGCGAAGAAGTCCTGGCGCCGGCCGTCCGCCGTCTCTTCCTGCCAGGTGTGGAGCTGGACCGACGCACGCGGCACATCGAGCGTCTTCAACGCATGGATGGGCTGGGCCGTCCGGTGGAAGATATGCCCGGCGCTCGTGGCAAGGGCATATGTGCCGCTCGCCGCGCGGTCGATGCCCGTGGCGAGGCGCGCCTTGTCGACCTCGGCACCAGTGAGGACCCGGGCGGGGCCCAGCGCCGCGGTGCTCCGGATGATGCCGGGGCGCAGATCCGGTGTGTTCGCGGCGAGCGCCGTGACTGGCGCGGACAAGCCCCAACCGAGGGCCAGGAGGGACAGCGGGGACAACGAGGACGGCATACGCATGGTGGGTCTCCTTGAGAGGGACTTCCGTGCTGCACGACGCTTGAATCCTCGAAAAAACGAGAAGTGCTTGTTAGTCTGCTTAAGATGAGTGTGTCAATGCATGCCCAAGTCTGGGAATTCATTGGAATGAAAGGCATTCGTGGCGTTTGGGTGACACTGCGGATGCGATAGATGTGTCGGGTTGACTGTCTTTTTCGCGTGGCAGCGTTATGGCTGGGGACCGTCGCTGTCAGGCCCTCTCATGCGGAGGCGTCCGGAGCCGCACGTCATGGACCTGGTTCTCTTTGTTGGCTTGCAGGGCTCGGGCAAGAGCAGCCTCTACCGGCAGCGTTTCGCGGCCACGCACGTACACGTCAGCAAGGACCTGTGGCCTCACGCCGTTCGCAAGGAGGCCCGCCAGCGCCGCTACATCGCCGAGGCGCTGGCCGCGGGCCGGCCGGTGGTGGTGGACAACACCAATCCCTCCGCGGACGTGCGCGCGCCACTCATCGCCCTGGGGCGCGAGTTCCACGCCCGAATCATTGGCTACTACTTCGCGTCGAAGCTGGAGGACTGCCTGGCGCGCAATGCCTTGCGTGAAGGGCGAGCCCGGGTGCCGGAGGTGGCGTTGCGTGCCACCGTGAAGCAGCTCGAGCGGCCCCGGCTCGAGGAGGGCTTCGACGCACTGTTCTACGTGACGCTGGACGCCGACGGTGGCATTCGCGTCCAACCCTGGATGGAGGAACCCGATGGACCCTGATGAACTGGCGGCGCGAGCAAGGCAGGGCGAGGTGTTCCACGGCCAGCGCATGCTGCCGGGTGCCTGGGTGGTGCTGCGCGTGGATGGGCGGGGCTTCTCGCGCTTCACCGAGGCCCGCTACGAGAAGCCCTTCGACCCGGTGTTCCACCAGTTCATGGTGCGCACCGCCAGCGTGATGCTGGAGGAACTCCAAGGCGTCTACGCATACACGCAGAGCGACGAAATCTCCGTGCTCTTCCGGCCGGACTGGGCGCTCTTCGACCGCTCCGTCGAGAAGGTGGTATCGCTGGCGGCGGGCCTGGCCAGCGCCACCTTCACGCACGCCGCGGGTGTCCCGGCGGTGTTCGACGGCCGTGCATGGCTGGGCGCATCGGAGCGCGCGGTGCTGGACTACTTCATCTGGCGACAGGCGGACGGCAGCCGGTGTTCGCTGCATGGCTGGTGCTACTGGACGCTGCGCAAGGAGGGCCGGAGCGCGGCGCAGGCCACCCGTGAGCTGGACGGCAAGCCCGTGAGCTACAAGAACGAGCTGCTCTTCCAGCGAGGCATCAACTTCAACGACGTGCCCCTGTGGCAACGGCGTGGAAGCGGGGTGTGGTGGGAGGCGTACCAGAAGGAGGGCGTGGACCCACGGGATGGCCGGCGGACCCAGACACTCCGGCGGCGGCTCAAGGTCGACTCCGAGCTGCCAATGAAGGAGGCCTACGAGCACCTGGTGCGGGGCCTGCTCGCGGCGCCAGGCGCCGAGGCGGACTGATGCCCAGAGGCGTCAGCCCGCGGTGTCCGGGCCCCCGTTGAGGGGCAGCACCTTCCACAGCCGGGGCTTGTCGTATTGGGGCGGAATCATGCCCAGTGGCCAGCCCTGGGCGGTGACCTCCGCGTACTGGTAGCTGCGCCCGGCGTAGCGCAGCGCCGTGCCCTTGCCGGGCAGCCCCACGCCCACCGCCGCGTGGGACAGCGGGTCGGAGTACAGCACCACCGCGTCGACTCCCGCCTGCCGCAGCAGCATCACCGCGAGCACCGCCTTGGAGTCGCAATCGCCGCGATTCTCGGCGGGGACCAGCGCCGGTGGGACGATGCCGAAGGCCTCGTGCTCCGGCAGTTCGTAGTCGATGCTCTGAACGAAGCCGAGGATGAGCTGCGTGGCCTGCGCGGCATCCAGCCTCCGCTCGCGGATGGAGGCGACGAAGGTGTCACCCAGCCTCCGCACGGGCTCGGCGTTGGTGCGCATCAATTCCTCGTAGATGCAGCGCATGTCGGCGCTACAGCCGGGCGGTGCGTTGAACGAGAAGCGCTCCCTGCCCAGTGAGCGGTAGTGCAGCCGGCGGCCCAGCGCCGCGTGTTCATCCGCCAGCGTCTGGGCCAGCGCCGTCCCCAGGCCGTAGGAGACGTGGTGCTCGGGGGGCTGGATGCTGTCCGCTCGCCAGTCGTAATCACGCGCCCGCTGCGGTGAGGTGCCCGGCGGGAGCAGCACCAATCCCAAATCCACCGCGCGGGCGCCTCTGGGATGGCCGGGCTCTGGTGGCGCGATGTCCATGCCCGCCAGATGGCCCAGCGTGCCCAGGCCACAGCAGCAGAAGCAGCTGGCGAGGCCCACCACGCCGAGCATCCACTTGAAGAACGTCTTCACGCGGGCGCGCGCAGCGTCCCTTCAGGGAGCTGGGGGAAGGGGATGAGCCCGTTGAGCGCCGCCTGGAGGCCCGGGGCGGTCAGCAGCGCCAGCACCAGCAGGATGGCGGAGAGGATGAGCGCCGCCGCGACGTTGCCCTTGCGCACTTCCGCCAGCTCGTCGATGCCCGGCGTCATCCGGTCGAACAGCAGCACGCCCGTGCCGAGCACCGTGACGCCCACGCCCAGTGACAGCCCCACGTGCAGGACGGCCACCGCGACCAGCCGGCCCACGACCAGCAGATGCAGCGGCGGATTCTGCACGGTGAGGTCCAGTGCGTCCGACGTGGCCTGCACCGCGTGCTGCACCAGCAGGCCCAGCGACACCAGGCTGGCGGCGTGGACGAGGCAGGCGGCGACGTTGCCCTGGCGCAGCTCCTCCACGGGGTTGGCGCCGAGGATGCGGCTCAGTCCACGCAGCGCGAGCCAGATGCCCAGCGCGGCGACCAGGCCGCCGAACACCACCTTGATGAGACCGACGAATAGCAGGAGGAAGTCCATGACGAACGAGGCGGGCCGGGCGCCCTGGATGAGCGCCCGGCCACGCATTCTAGACCGGTGTTACTGCCGGCCGAAGGCCTGCGTCCAGTAGTGCCGGTACGTGCTGTTCGGCGCGTTGAAGTAGCCGACGCCAATCTCCAGCAGCGCCGGGTTCATGATGTTGTTGCAGTGCCCGGTGCTGGTCATCCAGCCATTCACCACGGCCAGGGCCGTGGAGTAGCCGGCCGCGACGTTCTCCGCGGCGTTGCGGTACGTGTAGCCGGCCCAGTTCATCCGCTGCCAGGGCGTGGAGCCGTCCGAGCCCGTGTGGCTCATGAAGTTGTTGGTGCCCATGTCCTTGGAGTGCTTGCGCGCCGCACACCGCAACTGGGGGTTGTTGCTGAGCGCGGGCGCGGGCGGCTTGGCCACGCCGCCACAGACGGCTCCCGCGGCGCGGCGCTCGTTGACGAGCACGAGCACCTGGTCTTCCAGGGCCGTCCACGCCGAATTCCATGTCGTCACGTCGTCGCAGTACGCGGCGGCGGTGACAGTGGCGGACCCTTCTTGCGTCTCCACTGGCGGGATGACAACGCCTTCTCCAGCGGGCGCCTCTGTGGTGGTTTCCGGCTCACCACAGCCGGTGAACATCGCGGCACCCAGGACAGCGACAGCAAGAATACGTGAGTTCATGACTGCTCCTTTCCACGGGGTGTGGAGCGCCATCCTCTCGCTTCACACGCCCGCATCGAAAGGCGCCGTCCGCACTCACTCTAGCGAGCACCTGCTCGTGTGCCTGTTGCACGTCGATGGCCTTCAAAAGCGCTGCGTCTCTGCCCGTCGCGAAGTCTTCCGTGGTGGGCACAATCTCTCCATCCGGGACAATTCCCACGCCATGGAATGTGCAGCGGTCGGGACGAAGAACTTCCATCTCGGTGTACATGAACCGGAAGCTGTCTGGGCGCACCAGGTTGGTGAGGGTGCCGTGGGTGTCCGCGCTGCGCTGCCCCACCACCGCGAACCGGTCCGGATGCCCGTCTGTTCGTGGCTGGGGAATTGAAGCCCGCCACGCGTCTCCTCTACGGTGTCGGCGCCTGATTCCGGAAGGGTGGAGACGCGCGGCGCATGTCGGCTCCAGCGAGTGATTCAAACACCCGTGAGCGCGGGACAGGGGCCCTGCCGTTGCTGCGTCACCACTCGGCGTTCCGGGCCTTGTGGGGCGCGCGAGTCCTCTCCTTCACGGGTGATGCGCTCAGCCTGGTGGCGCTCATGCTGTACGTCGCGGAGCAGACGGGGCAGGCGCTGGCTGTCTCCCTGTAGCTGCTCGTGGGGGACTTCGCACCCGCCTTGCTGGGGCCGCTCACCGGGGCCATCAGTGACCGGTTCGACCTCAAGCGAGTGATGATTGCCTGCGAGTTGCTCCAGGGCGCGCTCCTGGTGCTCATCGCGCTCACGATGCCGCCACTGCCGGTACTGCTGACTCTGGTCGCCGCGCGAGCGGTTGCCGGACAGGTGTTCCAGCCAGCCTCCCGGGCGGTGGTGCCCGCGTTGGTGCGGAGCGAGGACCTGGAGGCCGCCAACGCCAGCGTGGGCTTCGGGACGCAGGCCGCCGAAGCGTTGGGGCCGTTGCTCGCGGCGGCGATGTTTCCGCTCGTGGGGCTCCAGGGCGTGCTGCTGGTGGACGCGGCGTCCTTCTTCCTGTCCGCGGGCTTGTTGGTGGCGCTGCCGTCCGTGCCGCCTGCGCATGACGGCGCCGCGCCGCCCGTGTCGTTGTTCCGGCAGGCACGGGACGGGCTCGTCTACCTCTGGCGGGCGCGGGTGGCCCGCGTCGTCGCGTTGGGCTTCTGCGCCGTGGTGGCCTTCAACGGCGTGGATGACGTGGCGCTGGTGTTGCTCGCGAAGGACACCTTCCAGGCAGGGGACTCGGCGGTGGGGTTGCTGCTGGGCGCGGTGGGGCTGGGCCTGGTCGCGGGCTACGTGCTGATGGCGCGGCTGGGCGCGGGGGCGGCGATGCCGGTGATGCTGGTGCTGGGCTTCGCGGTGAGCAGCATGGGCAACCTGCTGACCGGCTTGGCCTGGGCCGTCTCCGCGGCGTTCGCGATGCAGGCCGTGCGCGGTGTGGGCATCGCCGCCATGGATGTGGCCAGCCACACGCTCATCCAGCGCTGGGTTCCGGCTGGGATGCGGGGGCGGGTATTCGGCAACTTCTACGGCGCCATTGGTGTGGCGGCGGGGCTGTCCTACGTCGCGGGAGGATTGTTGCTGGACGCGACGTCCGCGCCCGTGACGCTGCTGGTGGCGGGGGCGGGTGGAATGCTTGCGACCGTCGTGGTGGCGTGGCGGCTTCCGGGCGCGCTGCGGACAAGCGCCGCAACGCGCGAACCGGATTGACGCCTCAGACGCGGCGCTTGTCTTTCACGCACTCCAGCCCCACAGAGTTGCCCCGGTAGTGGATGGGGCGAGCATGACGCGGCGGATGCGCCAGCCCTCGGACGTCTTCTCCACGTCATGCGTGTAGCGGATGACCACGGTCCATTCCTCCTTCAAGGCGCGCACCGGACTGTCACCCGACGCCCACCGTCGGCGCTTCGTGCTTCGATAGCGCCGTCCGCGCCTCCCAGCGCGCCTGAAGCCGGGGGAAGCAGGCGCGAAACACCATGAACCACACGGCGCCCGCCAGCAGGTCCACGGCATAGTGATAACGCAGCACCAGCGTGGACATGAGGATGGCCACGGCGACGGGCACCATCAGCCGGAACCGCCACGGGTGCTGGCGCCGGTCGTGTTCGAGCAGCACCAGCGTGATGTACGTGTGCAGGCTGGGGAAGAGGTCGTAGGTGGACGAACCACTCGCCACGACGGCGGCATTCAGTTGCGTGAACCAGCCACCCTCGATGGGGACGGTGAACAGCTCCGGCCAGGCGGCCACGGGACCGATGGCGGGCATCAGGTAGTAGCCGGCGATGCCCGGGAGATAGGCGGAGAAGACGTCGATGAAGAAGCGCTCCGCTCGCGCACGCGGCCCCACCAGCGCCCAGGCCATGGCGAGGTGCAGGTATCCGTGGAACGCTAGATAGCTGGCACTGAAGAGCTCGTTGACCCAGGGCGTGCTCCACCGCTGGAGCCATGCGGCCGGTGTGATGCCGAACAGGAACACGTCAGCGGACAGGAGCCACGCATCACGCGTCACGAGCCCCAGCGCGGGGACGGCCTGCTTCACGGAGGCATAGAAGAAGAACGTCGCGAGGTAGGCGAGCAGCAGCCGTGCCCGGAAGACATGGGCGACTGCGTCCAGTCGCGCCAGCAGCGCCACGCTGCCCATGAACAGCACCGTGCCACCAACGGCTTGCGCGGTGACGGTCGCGGAGATTCCCGCGACGAACACCAGCGCTGTGGAGAGGACGATGCCGAACGCCGCCAGCAGGACTTCGTGCGGGTACAGCCGCTCAGGCATCGGGCGTGGCGGGTTTCGCCCCTCGGATGAGCGAACCGGAGAGGACGCCGCGCACGAACGAGAAGTAGGACGGGATGAAGGGGGCCCCCTGCGCGACGAGGTCCGCGCGCAGCGTCCGGTGCAACTCGGGCAGATTGTACCAGGGCACGCGGGGGTACAGGTGGTGCTCCAGGTGGTAGTTCTCGTTGCACATGAAGAAGCGCGTCACCGGGTTCGACAGGATGGTCCGGGAGCCTCGGACCGGGTGCGTGCTCTCTGGCAGGAAGGTGTGCTGGCTCATGCCCCGGACGTTGACCAGGGTGTTGAGGAGGAGCATCGGAATCGCCCAGGCATGGAGCAGCACCTGTCCGGGGATGAAGATGACCGCGGCCGTCAGGCCCGCGACGGCCAGCGCCACTTCGAACAGCACCCATCGGCGCTCGGCGGTCGTTCCCTGTCGCCAACCCAAGATGGGAATCATCGTGATGTAAGCGGGATAACCGAGCAGCAGCCGGCCCACATGCATCAACAACTCCAGCCACCGCCGACCCGTGTAGTTGGCGTAGTGGTCCGGGTCCTTCCCTCCGCCCAGGTCGGCATGGTGTTTCAGGTGCAGCACTTTGTAGGCCGCGTAGTTCTGCAACACCGGGAGCGCGCAGGCGATGCCACCCAGCCGGTTCAACCAGGGCCGCCGCGCGAGGCCACCGTGGACGGCCTCATGGGTGAACAGGCTGATGCCATGTAACGACGCCGCGGCGATGAGGTACAGCGGGGCGCGAGCGAGCCAGTCTGTCCAGGCCGTGTCCCGCGCCGCGAGCACCACGGACAGCGCCGCCGCGCCCAGGTAGAGCATGAGGAACACGGCGAGCCGCGGAACGTGCCGCGCATCGACCTGCTCCAATTCACGCAACTGCGAAGGGGTGAGGGATTCTGTCGCGAGCGGCATGGGGGTTCCGAGGTAGAACCATGCCATGGAACCTGGCCTGGTTTCGACGCCGCCCCTTCGCTTGAAGTTCGCCGTTGTCCGGGAGGATGCCGCGCTGGAGTTGGCGCTCGTCGAGCGCACGCGGGCGCGGGCCGTGCTCACGGTGGCCTCGGGAGGTTGCACACTCCTCACCCTGGCGCGGCGCCATCCAGCGCTCGAGCTGGTGGGCTTCGATTTCAACCCGCGTCAGCTCGCGCATGTCCGGGAGAAGGCGGAGGGGCTCGGTCGCCTTCCGCTGGCGCGCTACAGCGTGGATGCGGAGGACGCGGCGGCCCTGAATCAGCGCGGCGAATTCGAGGGGCTCTTCCGCACGCTCCGCCGCTTCATCGAGGAGTTCGTCGCGCCCGCGCATGAACTCGCCGCGTTCTTCGCGCCGGCCACCACGGCCTCACAACGCCGGGAGGCCTGTGCCCGCTGGTTCGCTTCGCCCTACTGGCCCGTGGCCTTCGAGCTGGCCCTGGCGGCGCCGCTGCTGAACACCATGTTTGGTCCCGCGGCGACCCAGCATGCCGAGCCCGGCTCGTATCCTGGCTATTTCCAGGCGGTCTTCGAACGCGGGCTCCAGCGCGAGGATGCGCCTCGAAATCCCTTCCTCCAGCACGTGCTGCTCGGCAGGTACCTGCGTGAGGATGCCCCCGAGTATCTCCGGGCTGAAGGCCCGCTGGCGCTGACGCTCGTCCAGGGCTCGTTGCCGGATGTGCCGCGCCTGGACCGCTTCGACGTCATCTCGCTCTCCAACATCTTCGACTGGTCGGAAGACGCGCTGGTGGCGGAGTGGGCGGGGGTGCTCGCACGTGAGGCCCGGCCCGGTTGCGCCGTCCTCATCCGCCAGCTCAACAACCGCCGGGACCTTCGCGGCTTCTTCCAGCCCGCCTTCGAGTTCGATGACGCGCTCGGCGCGGAGCTGCTTGCCAGGGACAGGAGCCTGTTCTACGAGCGCATCGAGGTCGGCTTCCGCGTGCCAGACAGCCCATGAGTGACGTGCGCTTCATCGTTGCCCGGCCCGACTCGCTCGGGCCCTATGTCGAGCGGCTGCGCCTGCTGGAGCGTGAAATCCTCTATCCACTCGCGGATGGGGCCGACCACTTCTTCATCGACCATGGGCCCGGGTACCACCCGTTCTTCTCCTCCATGGGAGAGGCGTACTTCCTGCTGGCGCTCCGTGGCGACGACTTGCTCGGTTCCGTGACGGGGGTCTTGCGTCCGGTGTGGCACGGGACGCGGAAGGTGGACGCGCTCTACATCTGCGACCTCAAGCTGGCGAAGCACGCGCGGGGCTCCGGCCTCTCCACGAAGCTCCTGCTTCAAGGCCTCAAGCACCTCTTCCTCATTCCTCCGCTGCGCCGGATTCGTTTCCTCTACGGCGCGGCCATGCGCGGCGCCCGGGGCGATGTGATGCGCATCGCCCGTGGGTGGAATCCGCTGCGCATGGGGCGCCCCGCGAGCCAGCTCGCGCTCTACTTCGTGCCGCCCGCTCGGCTTCAGGCGGTGGATACGCGGAGTGCACCCCCGCGCCCCACGGGAGCAGGGCTCCGTCTGGGGCCCGCGCCCGCCAGGACGCTGGAAGGGGCGGGGTGGTGCACCACGGCGGGGGCCAAGGACCTTCAGCGTTTGTCCACGGGGCGCCCGTGGCCGCTGGTCCATCTGGCGGCGCCGCCCGAAGCCTGGACGCAGGGTTGGGGCGAGTACCTTCGTACCTGCGGTGTGGAGCTGGCGGCGCTCGGGGAGGAGGCGCTCGCCTGTTTCAGCATCGACGAGCGGCTGGAGGACCACGTCCACTGGCTGCGAGAGGTGGGCATCGCTCCTGATTCGGTGTGCACCGTCTATTCTCTCGACCTCTCCTTTCCTGCCAGAGCGCCAGCATGGGTGCACCTTCCCTCATCCGAAATTTGAAGCTGCGTCAGCACATCGCCGGGCTCAAGGCGGAGTGGAACGCATTGGATGCGCCCTACCTGCGCGCGCTGAGAGACGGCACCTTCGCGCGGGAGGACTTCGTCGAAACGCAGCTCCAGTTCTCCTCCGCGGTGGCGCACTTCTCCAGGCCCATGGCGATGCTCGCCAGCCGGCTGCCTCGGCCCCACCAGCGGCTGCCGCTGGTGGAGAACATCTTCGACGAGCACGGACGCGGCACGTTGGCTCACGGCCACGAGCGCACGTTCCACCTGCTCCTCTCGCGCCTGGGCGTTGAGACAGCTCGCGTGGAGCGACATGTGACCTGGCCGGAGGTGCGTGCCTTCAACGTCGCGCTCACCGGCATCGCCGCGTTCGAGGGGCCGCTCACGGGGCTCGCCGTGTTCGGCATCATCGAGGACCTGTTCAGTGGCATCTCCCTGGACCTGGGCCGCGGCATCGTCGCGCGGGGCTGGCTCCAGCACGGCGAGGTGGTGCACTACCCCACGCACGCGGACCTCGACGAAGAGCACGCGGAAGGCTTCTACCGGCAGTTGGATGCTCCCTACGAGACGGACGCGGGGGCCGCCGAGATTGAGCAGGGCCTGACGTTGGGCGGGCACCTCTTCCTGGGGCTGTACGACGCGCTGTTCCGGGCGCGTCACCGCCGGCTGGATTAGGGCCGCGGCCCGCTGGGGCCTTCCCGTGCCGCGTCTCCGACGGCATGGAGCCGCAGCCAGCCCCGGTTTCGAAGGAGTTGGCGGATGGGGGCTCGGAGCTCCGCGCGGAGCCGGGGCTCCTCGGTGGTCACCGCGTCGGCTGGGACCCGCAGCTGCCAGGAGACACCGTCAGGGTGTGATGGCTCTGTGGGTTCTCCCGCGAGCACCAGCCGGACGATGAGCGGTGGCAGGTCCGTGTCATCGCCAGCGTGCCATTGCGTCGTGGCCCGCGCGCGCTGGGGCGAGGCCAGGTGGTTGAAGATGCCCACGGCCTGCTGCGCGACCTCCGGCCGCGAGCATTCGAAGACGATGGGCCAGACGCGGGCCTGCTTCATTCGCGGCGTCCGCTGCAACCAGCGGAAGAGCAGCACCGCGAGCGCGGCGCCCAGCAGTTGCGCGGCGATGATGGACTCCACGTCCATGGAGTGCATGGCACTGGGGCGGGTGCTGAACGCCCGGGCGAGGATGAGCGCCGGGTTCGCCAGGGCCCGGGAGTCGGTGAACCAGACGGTGGCGGCCAGATAGCCGGCGACGACCAGCGGAATCGCGGTAGGGCGATTCCGCACGCAGCCGCGCACCATGACGAGCAACCCGAAGGTGGACACCAGCTCCGTGACGAACTGCGCCAAGCTGGCCGTGGGCTCACTCGCGCCGACGAGCATCGGCTCATGACACATGACGTGGGCCACCCACCGGCCCGCGACGGCACCGCCCACCTGCGCCAGCACGTACAGCGGCACGTCACGCCACGGTGTGCCGTCTTCGAGCGCATCCGCGAAGGTGAGCGCGGGATTGAAGTGCGCGCCCGTGAGCGGTTGAAGCACGTAGGCCAGACATGCCAGCACCGCGCCCGCCCCCAGGGACATGAAGAGGCGTCCATCCGTGGCGCTCACGCCCAGGTGCTCGGCGCCGTGGTGGGCGCCCTCCAGCGCGACCACGAGCAGTCCGCAGCCCAGGGCCTCCACCACGAGCCGCCGGGAGCGGTTCATCCGGGCCACGTCATCCGGCGCGGCAGGGGACTGGAATGCGTGCGTCACGGCGAAGCCCCTCCTGGAAGCAGGTCCGCGGGCCCCTGGGAGAGATCGGCTCCTCCACCGCACCTGGAACCGGAAACCTAGGGCTCACCCGTGGCACCGTCAAAGGCAGGGGGCCAGACTGCCCGTCGGTGAACAAGGCCGGTTGGCCAGGCGTGGAGGCGCTGCGCCCGTTGTCGACGCTCAGGGCTTGCGCGCTCGCAGCCGCCACACCTGGAAGGTGTGCAACCGTCGCCCACGAAAGTCACCGAAGAACTCCACGGGGCCTTCCACCGTGGTGAAGCGAGAGGCCAGCTCCTCGGGGGGCTGCGCTCCGCCCTCGCTCACCCACAGCACGTCCTGCCCGGGCGTCACTTCCGGGTCGGCCCAGAGGTCATACTGGCTGAAGCGGGCCGGTGCCCCCGTCTTCGTGAGCCGCCGCGCGTAGTAGGCCACCTGGGACGCCAGTTGGTAGTTGGGCGCGTAGACGGCGGCCACGTTGTCGGGCGTCAGCTCCGGGAACAACCGCTGCGGCGTGGCCAGCTCGCGCAGCACGCTCCAGCCGTGCGTCCGCGACAGCGTCCTGTCCCGGCGGAAGTGGAGCACGGGGAAGAGCAGGTGCGAGCCCACCACCAGCACCACCGCCAGCCCGCTGAACGCCGCCGCGCGCTGCCAGACGGGCCGCATGCCCGCCACGCCCACGCAGGCCGCGAGGTACGCCGCGGACGGCCAGTTGGCCTCGCCCCTTGTGCGCAGCGACGCGTAGCCGAAGAAGAGCAGGGGGACGCAGGCCGCCATGCGCAGCAGGAAGTGCTCGCGCGGACCGCGCACGCCGTACACCAGCGCGAGGGGAAAGAGCACGGGGCCTCCCAGGGCGAGCTGACCCGCGAGGAACTCGCCGAAGGTGCTCCAACCGCTGCGCCAGTCGCGGCCCAGGCCATGGCTGAGCTGGAAGGCGAAGCCCACCCAGTCATGGTCCGCGTTCCAGAACACCACCGGGGCGAAGAAGGCGCCCGCCAGCGTCGCCGTGCGCCACGCTCCCCAGGGCAGGCGCCGCGCTCGCACCGTGGCGATGAGGAACGCCACGCCCAGCAGCACGGCCGGGTACTTCGACAGCAGGGCGCACCCTCCGGCCAGTCCCGCCAGGACCCATCGTTCCCGCCACAGGGCCCACAGGGCCAGCGTCCAGAACAGGAGCAGGGGCGAGTCGGGCGTGGGCCACACGCCGGCCAGCGCGCCCGCGGGGACGACGCTCCACAGCGCCGCCGCCCGCCAGGCCGTCGCCGCGTCGCCATGGACGTCGCGCGCCAGCCGCCACACCGCGGCCACCGTCCCCACACCGCACAGCATCGCAGTGCCCTCGATTCCCAGCAGGGCGATGTGCCAGGCCACCAACGGTGGATGGTCGAAGTAGCCCCAGTCGAGCTTGCGGGACCATTGCCAGTAATAGGCGGTGTCGAAGTAGACGTCCGTGCCCAACACCAGGGCGAGCCGCGCCGCCATCGCCACGCCGAGCAGCGCCACGCAGGTCTTCAGACTGAGGCCCGTCGAGGCGGGAGATGGCAGAGACACGACGGCGACCTACCCGGCCCACCCCTCTGTTGACCAGCGTCCCTCCGGTGCTTTCGGCTTGCCCGCCCTCACGCGGGTTCGTATCTCGACAGCAATTCCTCTTCCTGGAGTCCCGATGGCCACGCCCCCTCCGTCAGTTGACACTTCCAATCGTCTGGCCCGGGAACCCTCTCCGTATCTGCGCCAACACGCACACAACCCCGTGGACTGGTTCCCTTGGGGGGAGGAGGCGCTCGCGAAGGCGAAGGCGGAGAACAAGCCCATCCTGCTGTCCGTGGGCTACTCCGCCTGTCACTGGTGCCACGTCATGGCGCACGAGTCGTTCGAGTCACCCGAGACGGCCCGGCTGATGAACGAGGGCTTCATCAACATCAAGGTGGACCGCGAGGAGCGGCCAGACCTGGACCAGATTTATCAAGGCGTGGTGCAGCTCATGGGGCAGGGTGGCGGCTGGCCGCTCACGGTGTTCCTCACGCCGGACCTGAAGCCCTTCTACGGCGGCACCTACTTCCCGCCGCAGGACCGCTACGGCCGTCCGGGCTTCCCCCGGCTGCTGATGGCGCTGCGGGACGCCTGGGAGAACAAGCAGGACGAGGTGCAGCGGCAGTCCGGCCAGTTCGAGGAGGGCCTCGGTGAGCTGGCCACCTACGGGCTGGAGGCCGCGCCCGCGGTGCTGACGGCGGCGGACGTGGTGGGCATGGGCCAGCGCATGGCGAAGCAGGTGGACGCGGTCCACGGGGGCTTCGGCGGCGCGCCCAAGTTCCCCAACCCGATGAACTTCGCGCTGATGCTGCGCGCGTGGCGAAGAGGCGGCGGCGCGCCGTTGAAGGACGCGGTGTTCCTGACGTTGGAGCGCATGGCCCTGGGCGGCATCTATGACCAGTTGGGGGGCGGCTTCCACCGGTACTCGGTGGACGAGCGCTGGCTGGTGCCCCACTTCGAGAAGATGCTCTACGACAACGCGCAGCTCCTTCACCTCTACGCGCAGGCGCAGCAGGTGGAGCCGCGCCAGCTGTGGCGCAAGGTGGTGGAGGAGACGGTGGCCTACGTGCGCCGCGAGATGACTGACGCGGGCGGCGGCTTCTACGCGGCGCAGGACGCGGACAGCGAGGGCGAGGAGGGGAAGTTCTTCGTCTGGCGCCCGGAGGAGGTCCGCGCGGCCTTGCCGGAAGCGCAGGCGGAGCTGGTGCTGCGTCACTTCGGAATCAAGCCCGGCGGCAACTTCGAGCATGGCGCGACGGTGCTGGAGGTGGTGGTGCCAGTGTCGGAGCTGGCGCGGGAGCGCGGCGTCTCCGAAGACGCCATGGAGCGCGAGCTGGCCGCGGCGAAGCAGACGCTCTTCGACGCGCGGGAGCGGCGGGTGAAGCCGGGCCGGGACGACAAGCTGCTGTCGGGATGGAACGGGCTCATGATTCGCGGGCTCGCGTTGGCCTCGCGTGTCTTCGGCCGGCCGGAGTGGGCGAAGTGGGCGGCGGACGCCGCGGACTTCGTGTTGGAGAAGGCGTGGGACGGGACGCGGCTGGCGCGCTCGTACCAGGAGGGCCAGGCGCGCATCGACGGCTTCCTGGAGGACTACGGTGACCTGGCCTCGGGCCTCACCGCTCTCTACCAGGCCACCTTCGACGTGAAGTACCTGGAGGCGGCGGACGCGCTGGTGCGCCGGGCCGTGGACCTCTTCTGGGACGCGGAGAAGGCGGCGTATCTCACCGCGCCCCGGGGACAGAGGGACCTGGTGGTGGCGACGTATGGCCTCTTCGACAACGCCTTCCCGTCCGGGGCCTCCACGCTGACGGAGGCGCAGGTGGAGCTGGCGGCGCTCACGGGGGACAAGCAGCACCTGGAGTTGCCGGAGCGCTACGTGGCGCGGATGCACGACGGGCTCGTGCGAAACACCATGGGCTACGGCTACCTGGGGCTGGCGGCGGATGCGCTGCTGGAGGGCGCGGCGTCCGTCACCGTCGCGGGCGCGTCCGACGACGTGGCGCCGCTGCGGGCCGCCATGGACCGTGCCTTCGCGCCCACGGTGGCGCTGGCCTGGAAGGCGCCAGGGCAGCCCGTGCCTGCGTTGCTACAAGGGACTTTCGAAGGACGTGAGCCCGTGAAGGGACGGGCCGCCGCCTACCTGTGCCGGGGCTTCGTCTGCGAGCTGCCCGTCACCGAGCCGGACGTGCTGACCCAGCGGTTGGCGGCGCTCACCGGCCCCTGAGCAGGGGCCGGCGCGCCCTGCGTCACTTGACGGCCGTCACCTTCAGCGCGCCGATGAGCGGCGTGATTTCGGCGTTGCCTTCCTTGCCGAAGGCGAAGTGCGTGGCGTCCGCCACCACCTGGTTGAAGGTGGGGTCCAACTGGGTCCACTCGCCCACGAAGGCCTCCACCCATTCGTGCCAGTAGAGGGCGGGCACGCCGTCCTGGTTCATCATGTAGATGACGCCGTCCACGCGCCGGGCGGGCACGCCCGCCGCGCGCAGCAGCGCCACGGACAGGAGCGAGTGCTCCGTGCAGTCGCCCTTCTTCTGGCTCAGTACGTCCGTGGCCCGGTCCGCGCTGGCGCCGTAGTCCTTCTCCAGGTTGGAGTACACCCAGGTGTTCACCTTCTGGGCGATGCGGTACGCATCCTTGTCTGTCCCCACAATCTGCTTCGCCAGCTCGCGGATGGCCGGCGCGTCGCTCTCCACGACGAGGGTGGACTTGAGATTCTCTCCACCCTCCGGGTCCTTCAGCGGTAGGGGCTTGCGCGCCTTGGGGGCGGCGGCGGACAGCGTCACTTCCACGCTGCCGTCCGCCTGCGGCTTGAACTGCTGCCGGTACGTCTGCTGCTGGAACTTCGCGGGCAGGCCCTGCACCACCAGCGTGACGTGGCCGGGCACGGTGCGCGCGGACTCGGGCAGCGGCTTGGGCAGCACCACTCGGGTGAGGCCGAAGACTTCCACCAGGTCCAGCCGCTTCGCGACGGCCTCCGTCTCCTTCCGGGCCTGCATCGTCGTGCCGTAGTCCACCAGCACCATCTCCCCGCGCTGGGTGATGTACGAAACGACGGGGACCTTCTCCTTCTCCGACACGGTGACGGCCTTGCCCAGCTTCACCTGTACGCCGTTGATGGTCCGCTGCTCCTCGGGCTCCACGGTGGTGGAGAGGCCGTAGGACTCCAGGTCCATTCCATCCAGCGAGAAGCCCGTCACCTTCGCTTTGCGCAGCAGCGCCACGCGCGGCGGGTCGGCGTCCTCCACCCGCTCCTTCGTCGGAGGCCGCTTGGGCAGCGTCTCGTCGGGGCGGCCCGGGCGCTTGCGCACCACCTGGAAGCCGTCCGCGGTGGCCGTGCCCACCAGCGTCTGCGTGCCGCCGTCACCCGTCTGCTTCACGACGAAGGACAGCAGGCGCCCACCGGGCTTCGCCTCGTAGATGCGCTCCTCGTCGTGCATGCGCTCCGACACGCGCGAGCCCACCATGGCCTTGAAGACGAGCTGGTTGGTCGTCTTCACCCGCGCGGGCTGGCCCGGCAGGACTTCCAGGTCGGTGAAGAGCCAGCCGACCTTCTTGTCCATGAGGTACAGGCCGAAGAATTCGCCGCCCTTGGGCCGGGCGGCCTTCACCACGTCGGAGACGGGGGCCTGTGTGGCAGTGGCCTTGGCCGCCGGGGCGGGCGCCCTCGCGAGCGCGGACGGTGCGCCCACCAGCAGGGCACACAGGGGCACGAGGGCCAGCAAGGTCGGTCGGTGCGTGCGAGTCATCGTGCCCCTTCTAACGAGGGAAGGGGCCGTTGTCTTCACCCGCCCGGCCTCGCGGCGTAGGGATTACAGCCGCTTGGTGAGGATGATGAGGTCGTCCCCCACCTTGTAGAAGTCCCGGATGCGGGCCTCCTCGCCGTACTTCATGGAGGCGTAGAAGCCGCGCGTGGGGCCGTAGGCCTCGGTGGCGCTCGTCTCCACGCGGATGAGGCGCCCGTTGCGGCGGCGCAGGTCGCCCTCCATGGCGGACACCAGCGCCGCGCCTACGCCCTGACCGCGAACTTCCGGTGCGGACGCAATCCAGTACAGGTCGTAGGTGTCCTCCGTCATCGGCGTGGGGCCGTAGCAGATGTAGCCCACGAGCTCGCCGTCGCGGTCCGCGACGATGATGGCGTAGTCCGTGTTGCCCGGCGTGAGCGTGGTGTTCGCCAGCTCGATGGCGACCTCAACCTCCTGCGGCGAGAAGGTTTCGATCTTTCGAATCAGGGCGGCGATTGGCGCCCGATCCTTTTCTTCGATGGGACGGATGTCCATGTGCTCTCTCGAGCGCGACCTCCACGAGCCGGGACGCCAGGGCCGGATAGTCCATTCCGGCGGCCAGGGCGGCCTTGGCGAACCCCGCGCTCGGATGAAGGTCGCAGTTGGGGTTGATGTCGATGACGTAGGGCACGCCCTCCGGGGATACCCGGAGGTCGACCCGTCCATAGTCCTGACAGTCCAGTGCTGCAAAGGCTTCCAGCGCGACCTGCACGCAACGGGACTCCAGGTTCGCGTCCAGTCGGCACAATCCGCTGGTGGTGTCCCGGTACTCCGCCGACGCCGCCTCCCACTTGGCGTTGTAGGAGACGATGTTGGGTCTGTCCTCGAACGTACGACCGAAGACGATTTCCGTCAGGGGCAGCGCCTGGCGCGGCCGGTTGCCGAGCAGCGGCACATAGATTTCCCGCCCGGGGATGAACTGCTCCACCAGGGCCGGCTGATGAAACTCACGGAGCACCGCGTCACAGGCGCGGACCAGCGCGGCGCGCTCGTGCACCACGGACTCCGACGTCACGCCCATGCTGGCGTCTTCCCGCGCGGGCTTGACGATGAGCGGCCAGGGCAGGTCCACCGCCAATGCATCCTCCAGGCGCTCCACCACGTGGAAGGGCGGCGTGGACACGCCGCGCGCGGTGAGGACTTCCTTCGCCTTGGGCTTGTGCAGCGCCAGCCCCAGGGACAGCGCGCTCGAGCCCGTGTAGGCCAGCCCCAGCACATCCAGCAGGCAGGGGATGGCCATCTCGCCCCGGCTGTCGGCCGCCAACGACTCGCAGAGGTTGACGACCAGGTCCGGCTGGCACCGGCGCAGGGTGTCCATGAAGTCGAGCCGGTCACCTTCGATGGCGAGCGGTTCGGCCAGGGTGTCGCCCCGGTTGAGGGCGTCCGCCATGGAGGAGACGACACGGACCACATCCTCCCGGGCCTCCCGCCCAGGGTCGTCCTCAAGGAGGTCGTGGTCGCGGTTGTGCAGCAGGATGATGTGCATTCGGTGGTGCGGGAGGGTTACCACGTCCCCTGCCTCCATCACAGTCCGCACGTGAGGCCGGCTGCCCCCCGGAAAGGTTCGCGGTACGTTTGATGACGTCCCCAGGGGGTATCCAGGAGTATGGAAAGGGAATCATGCGCATCCGTGACCCCATCCACGGCACCATCGCGGTCAGCGACCCCGAGAAGGCCGTCATCGACAGTCGGCACTACCAGCGGCTGCGGTATGTCCGACAGCTTGGCTTCGGGGACCTGGCCTTTCCCGGGGCCACGCACACGCGCCACATCCATTCCCTGGGCGCCATGCATGTCGCCTCGCGCGTGTTCGGCGCGGTGGCTGCCCGCTCGTCGCTGCCGGAGGATGTGCGGGAGCGCTTCTGTGCAGCGGTGCGTCTGGCGGTCCTCTGCCATGACCTGGGGCACATGCCGCTGTCGCATGCCTCGGAGCGCATCGCCCCGAAGCGCTCGCTCCTGCGCCTGCCATCCTGGCTGGACGGCACCGCGGAGGGCGAGCTGGCCACGCACGAGGACTACACGGCGAAAATCCTCCTCGACAGCTCGCTGACGCCCATCATCGAGAAGCACTTCGGCGGCATGGGGATTACGCCCATGGCGGCGGTGGCGCTGGTGTCGGGAGCGAAGCCGCCGAAGGACCCGGGCTTCACGCACCAGGGCGTGGACTGGACGCCGCTGCTACGCGCCATCGTCTCTGGTGAGCTGGACGCGGACCGCATGGACTACCTGCTGCGCGACTCCTTCTACACAGGCGTCAACTATGGCCGGTACGACATGGATTGGATTGTCAGCAACCTCAATCCCGCGATGAAGGACGGGCGGGCCTACCTCGCCCTCAGCCGGGCGGCGGCCTTCGCCTTCGAGGACTTCCTCCTCAGCCGCTACCACATGTTCGTGTCGGTGTACCTGCACCACACCTCCGTGAACTTCGACTACATGCTGCGGCGCTACTACGAGGAGTCGCCCGGTGAGTTCGAGATTCCTTCGGATCCGGAAGAGTTCCTGCTCTGTGACGATTCGGCGCTCTGGTACACGCTGCGCCGCTCCAAGAATCCGTGGGCCCAGCGCATCAGCCAGCGGCAGGGCTACAAGCTGCTGGCGCAGTTCACGGAGCGGGACACGGGCTACGACCTGGACGTGCTGCGCAGCGCGCTGGTGTCCCACAAGTTCGACCACTACGTCGTCGAGTCCCAGAACGTGCTCAGCAAGTACACCTCCGGGCCGTCTGGCCGAGGGCCGAGCCTGTACATCATCGACGCCTCCACCGGCCGGCTGACCGAGGTGGCGCGCTACACGCCGCTGTATCAACGCTACAGTGGAGCGGTGCGGCTCGTCCGGCTGTACGTCCGGCCAGACCAGGCGGACAAGGCACATGCGTTGATGGGCCGGGTACTCGGCCAGGCGGTGGAGTCATGAGCGAGCGTCTTCCCAGTCTGGGCCTGGGCCTGGACCTGCTGGCCCACAGTCCGGTGGAGGCCCGCCCTTCTTCCGTGGCGCTGTTGTACCGGCGCGCGGGGGAGGGCGTGGAGGTCTTCTGGGTGAAGCGCGGCAAGGCGCTTCGCTTCGCGGGCGGCTTCTATGCCTTTCCCGGCGGCAAGCTGGACGCGGCCGACGCGGACGTGCCGGTAGCGGGCGCCAGCGGAGAGGAGGCGGCGCTGCGTTCGGCCGCGGCGCGCGAGCTCTTCGAGGAGACGGGCGTTCTGGTGGCCCACGGCGCCGAGGCGCTGTCCGCCGCGAAGGTGGCGTCGCTGCGCAAGGCGCTCCTGGACGGGACGCTGGGGTGGGGCGCTCTGTTGAAGGCGGAGGGGTTGTCGCTGAGCGCGGATGACTTCCGGGCCGCGGGCCGGTGGGTGACGCCGCCGTCGCTGCCCGTGCGCTTCGATACGCGCTTCTACCTGGTGGAGATGCCCGCCCACGCGCGCGCGGAGTGGTGGCCCGGCGAGCTCGCGGAGGGCGCCTGGGTGAAGCCCGCTGATGCCCTGGCGCGGTGGGGAGATGGCACGGCGCTGCTGCACCCGCCCGCGGTGCATGCCTTCCAGGTGCTGGGCACCTTCACGGATGCGTCCGACGTCCTGGCGCGCCTGGCGTCGCCTCCGTTCTGCCCGGGTTACGTCTCGCAGCGCATCGAATTCCAGCAGGGCGTGCGCGTGGTGGCGCTGGAGACGCCCACGCTGCCGCCGGCCGCGCATACCAACGCGTATGTGCTGGGCAACGGCGAGCTGCTCATCGTGGACCCGGGCGCCGCGGACGTGAAGCAGTACGCGAAGCTGCTGTCGCTGGTGTCGGGCCTGAAGGCGGAGGGACTGCGGCCCGTGGCGGTGGTGCTTACCCACCATCACGGGGACCACGTGGGCGGCGCGCGCGCGGTGAAGGAACGCTTGGGCATCCCGCTGTGGTGCCACGCGCGTACGGCGGACCGCCTGGACTTCCCCGCGGAGAGGCTGCTGGAGGACGGTGACGTGCTGGAGCTGGCGGGCGAGGTGCCGCAGCGCTGGCGCGTGCTGCACACTCCGGGGCATGCACAGGGGCACGTGTGTCTCGTGGACGAGCGCAGCCGCTCGGCGGTGGTGGGGGACATGGTGGCCGGTGTGGGGACCATTGTCATCGACCCGCCGGAGGGGCACATGCGGGACTACCTGACGCAGCTCGCGCGGCTGCGGGACTGGCCCGTGAGCACGCTGTATCCGGCGCACGGCTCACCGATTCCGGACGGGCCCGCGAAGCTCCAGGAGTACCTGGACCACCGGGCGGCGCGGGAGGCACTCATCCTTCAGTCCGTGCCACCCAACGGCGCCACGCTGGCGCAGGTGGTATCCCTGGCCTACGCGGACACGCCGCCGCTGCTGCACCCCCTCGCGGAGCGCAGCGCGCTGGCCACCCTGGAGAAGCTGGTGGAGGAAGGCCTCGTACGTGAGGAGTCGCTCCAGTACTTCCGCGCCTAGAAGCGGCCGGCGAGCCCCAGCGCCCCGCCTCCCGGGGCCAGGCTCACCGTGGGCACCATCACCACGGGGCGCTCCTGCTGGCGTCGCCGCTCGTAGGCGCCATGGGACAGCTCGAACGCGAGGATGGACGTCGCCACGGGCACGGCGAAGGTGGCGGTGAGGACCGCCCAGGATGCTTCGTCCGACAGCGCCACGACGGCCAATGGCGCGGCCGTTCCCACCAGTCCGCCCAGCAGCGTGGGCAGGAATCCGCCGCGTGCATCCATCAGCGAGCCTCCCAGGTACACACCTGACGCCGCGCCGAGCCCCATCCCAATCGAAGCGCTGATGAGGCTGAGGTTCCTCCCGGACCGGCACTCGCTGTAGCCGCAGGACACCTGGTCCGACACGAGGACGCCTCCGAGGAAGGTCACCGCGAGGCCAGAGGCGCCAATCAGCGCGCCACCCACCGTTTCGCCCACCAGGCGCGCGCCCAGCGGGAACGGCGCATCCTGGGACGGATGTATCCGGGGAGCGGCCGGTGATGGACGGCCCACCGCGGGCCGCTGCTGCGTGGCCGTCACGGGCCCTGGCATCCGCGGCGCGTCATCCGTTGGCTGGGCGAGTGCGAGGGCGGGCAGCAGGAGCGTCAGCAGGATGGGGCGGTTCGGATGGGAGAGCATGGGCGCTGGTGCTCGTAGTGAGAGCACGGTGCGGGCACGGATGCCATCGCCTCCCTGATGGGTTTCGCGCTGAACGGACGGCGCGCGGCGTCTCGTGGCGCCGCGCCGCCGGCGCGCCTCAGGAGGACTGCAGCGCGGGGCGGGGGCGAGTTCCGTGGGGCGCTGTTCGGAAATGTCGGGACTTTGGAGCGGCGAAATGTCCCGACATTTCCGAACAGCGAGCTCCCGAGGTGTGCAGATGTCCTGGGGGCTTCGCCTCAGAATCAGAAGCTTCCGGCGAGGCCCAGGCGAGGCCCGCGTTCGCCCATCCCGGCGACGGGGACCACTTGGAACGTGCTCGGGGCCTTGCGCGTGAGCGTGGGGTGTTCCTCCCCCGGCGATGACAGCTCGTAGCCCGCCACGGCGCCCACCACGGGGAGCAGCAGCAGGAACACCGCGCCGCCGGGTTCGTTGTCTCCGATGCCCAGCAGGGCGGAGCCGACCAGCGCGCCGCCCCAGCCGATGAGGCTGCCGCCCGCGGTGGCGAGGAAGGTGCCCCGGCCGCCCATGAGCTTTCCACCCAGCCATGTCCCGGCCGGGATTCCCACCACGACACCCGTCAATCCACCGACGCTCGCGACGATGCCGCACTCGTCGCAGCCCACCGTGGACGCACCCACGAAGAAGCCCGTGATGAGGCCCAGGGAGCCCGCGATGATGCCGCCACCGGCGCCACCCAGGAACTCCACCGCCACCCGTGGCACGGGGTCCGTGGCGCGGGCGCGGGCCTTGCCAGGAAGGGCCTGTTCATTGACGGAGGTCGTGCCCTCCGTCTCCTGGCTCGTGCGGGAGTCGTCCCCGGCGTCTTCGTCGTGGCGTGTCGGCGCGTCCCAGCCGCCCGGGGCTGGAACCAGGGGCGGCGGCGTCAGCTCGGAGGCGGGTGCCCGGGCGGGTTCGCTCGCGGGGAGCTCCTGCGCCCAAGCGGCGTTCTGGCCCGAGAGGACCAGCATGGCCAACCCGATGGAGTGGGCTCGTGAAACCTTCACCTGGGACACGCTACCGCAACGACGGGCGCGCGTCGCCCTAACCAGCGGAGGCCTCGGAAACAGGCTGGGGGCGGCCCTTGCGGCGCAGCAGCACGATGGCCAGCGGGATGCCGCCCAGCAGGAGCTGGGGAGCGAGCGAGAGCGCGTCCGGATAGATGCCCAGCATGTCCACGGTGATGAAGGGCACGGGCGCGAGCGGCAGCGCGCCGACTTCCTGCAGCGAGTGGAGGCCCTTGCCCAGCAGCATCACGGCGGTGAGGACCAGGATGACGGTGGACGCGTTGAAGAGCGTCTTCATCGGCAGGCGGTACCCCAGCCGGTTGATGAAGAGGACCATCACCACCATGGCCACCGCGCCCGCGAGCGCGCCCCAGGCCACGCCCTGTGGCGAGTCCAGCGCGAGCCCCTGGAGGAAGATGGCCGTCTCGAAGCTCTCACGCAGAACGGCGGTGAAGGCGATGAGGAACAGGCCCAGCATGCTGCCTCGGCCCAGCGCGCCCTGCATCTTCTCGCGCAGCTCGCCCATGAACTGGCTGATGTTGGAGCGGGCGTTGAGCCACAGCGCCGCGTACACAAGCATGCCCACCGCCGCGAGCGCGGCGATGCCTTCCATCCACTCGCGCTGGGCGCCGGCCAGCAGGTGGCGGCCGAGCACGTAGGACAGCGCTCCGACGATGAGCGCGGAAATCCATCCGAAATGCACCACGCGGGCGTGCTCGGTGGCCTTCATCTTTCGCAGCGCGGCCAGCAGCGCCGCGACGATGATGGTCGCCTCGAAGCCCTCGCGCAGCAGGATGAGCAGCGTCAGCCACATCGTGGACAGCAGGCTCGCGGTGGTGCCCGAGTCACGCCGCGCCTGGTCCAGCAGGGCCAGCAGCTCCCGGCCCTCGTCTTGAAGGTGCGGGCTGCCGCGCTCCGCCGCCATCCGGGCCTTGAGGAAGCCCTGCTCGATTTTCAGCGTCAGCGCCGAGTCGCGCGCGCTGAGCTTGGGCTCCACCGGCTCCACGCCGTTGAGGTAGCCGTCCAGCAGGGCCGCCTTCGCGCCCGCGATGTCACCTGCGGCGCCCAGGCGCATGGCCTGCTGCACGTTCTCCCGGGCGGCGAGCAGCGAGCGCTCCTCGTCCGCGTCCAGCATCTTCCGGCGCAGACAGGCGAGGTTCTCCTGACCGAACTCCTTCACCAGATCCGCGTCGGTGGCGTTGGCCAGCCGCTCCAGGGAGACGCGCGGCGGCGTGCCCTCGCACTCGGGCAGGCGCATGGTGAAGACGTAGAAGGCCAGCGACCAGCGCTCCTCCTCGGACAGGGTGGGGTAGGCCGGCATCGCGGTGCCGGGCACGCCGAAGCTGGTGGTGTTGAAGGCCTTGTACGGCGTGAGGCCTTCCATCAGCTCCGCGTCCTGGAAGTTGGCGGGCGCCGGCTCCATGTTGGCGGCGATGGCCACGTTCGCGCTGCCGTCGGCGCCATGGCACGCGGCGCAGTTGGTGGCGAACAGCGACTGGCCCAGCGCCAGGTCCGGCGGGCGGCGTGGGCTGCGGGCCAACCCTCCGGCGGTGACGAGGTTCTCCACCAGCTCACCGCAGTCGCGGCTGACGCCGTCAGGGTCCTCGCCCTTGTCCACGCGGGCCTGGATGTCCTGCACGCGCGGCAGGAAGGCCGCTGCCGCGGGGCCCAGGCCGCGCGCCGCGTCCACCGCCTCCGCCGCGAAGCTCTTCTGCTCCGCCAGCTCGAACGCGGACTGCGACTCGATGGCGAGCGGATAGTCCGCCTCCAGGTACTGGAGGATGCCGATGAGCCGGTGCCACGTGCGTTCCTCGGAGGCGCCGTCGTCCGCGCGGGACGCGATAGGCAAGGCAAGCAGGAGGAACAGCAGCAGCGAGGCGGCGCGAGTCATGCCACCCCTCTACCAGTGGGGTGGTGGCCTTTCAATCTTGCGAAGCAACTTCAAAATCTGCCGAACTCAGGTCGCGCCCACACCAGAACTGCCCGTGGGTCCAATCGTCTCGACGACCTGGAGCGAGCCGACGCGGAGTGAATCCACCTGCCAGTCATCACCCCGCAGCTTGCCAATGGTCAGCGCTCGGATGGCCAGGGTGCCGATGCTGAGCGCGCCGATGGCGAGCGCTCCCAGCGCGGTGGCTCCAACGGCCAGTGCGGGCAGGGCGCGGGGCCGGGGCCTGAGCCGGTGACGCAGCAAGGGAGCAAGCCGGAGGCTGGCCACGAGCGCGGCCACGTTGGAAGCCGTGAGCACGGCGGCGCTGGAAAGGGCCGCGGTCCGCCACGGCACGTCGATGGGACGAGAGAGGAGGGTGGTCTGCATCCCGTGGAAGTGTGCATGGCGTCAGGAGGTGCCACGCGGCGGGATGGGAGGCCCCCGGCCGGATGGATGGCCGGGCGCCTCGTGCTTCACCTTCGCGCTAGTTCTCGATGATGATTTCGCAGTACTGCGGGTAGCGGTTGCACGGGTAGCAGATGCCATCGGGGCCGCCCACGCAGACCTCGTTGGCGGCACAGCGCCCCTGCAGGTCACACCGGCGCAGCTCCTGCGCGGCGCTGCCCGTTTCGTCCACGGGAGCCTCTTCCACGGGGCCGCCACAGGCCATCATCACCACCGCCGCAACCAATCCAAGTCCTCGCATCCACGTCTTGTGCATCCGGAACTCCATGGGACTGACGGGTGAGGTCTGGATTGTGCGCTTAACGTTTGAAGGAAGGAATGTGGGCGCGCGCCCTCGCCCGGGCATGCATGTAGACGCCGCCGGGCGAAGAGGGCGTCAGCGCTCGTAGGTGAGGAAGGTGTGGGGTGGCTCGGCGTCGGGATGTGCTTGCTCTTCGACGCATGTCCAACCGGACAGGTCCACGTCGGGGAACCAGGTGTCGCCAGGGAAGTTCCGGGCGATGTGCGTGAGGTAGATGCGCTGCACGCGGTCCATCGTCTGGGCGTAGAGGTCCGCGCCTCCGGCGATGAAGACCTCCGAGTCGCCACTGGCCTTTGCCAGGGAGAGCGCTTCGTCCACGGAGTGCGCCACCTGGACGCCCGGGGGCGCGAAGTCACGCTGGCGGGTGACGACGATGAAGGTGCGGCCCGGCAGCGGGCGGCCGATGGACTCGTACGTCTTGCGCCCCATCACCAGGGTGTGGCCCATGGTGATGCGCTTGAAGCGCGCGAGGTCCGCGGGCAGCCGCCACGGGAGCTGGTTGCCCGCGCCGATGACACGGTTCGCCGCCATGGCGACGATGGCGGACAGTTTCATACGGCCACGGGCGCCTTGATGGCGGGGTGCGGGTCGTAGCCTTCGAGCGTGAAGTCCTCGTACTTGAAGGCGAAGAGGTCCGTCACCTCGGGGTTGATGTGTATGCGAGGCAGGGGGCGCGGTTCGCGCGACAGCTGCGTCTTCGCCTGCTCGACGTGGTTCAGGTACAGGTGCGCGTCGCCCACGGTGTGGATGAACTCGTGCGCCTGCAGGCCCGTCACCTGCGCCACCATCATCGTCAGCAGCGAGTAGGAGGCGATGTTGAAGGGCAGCCCCAGGAAGAGGTCCGCGCTGCGCTGATAGAGCTGGCAGGACAGCCGCCCGTTGGCCACGTAGAACTGGAAGAGGACGTGGCAGGGCGGCAGCTTCATGGACGGCAGGTCCGCCACGTTCCACGCGCTGATGATGTGGCGGCGCGAGTCGGGGTTCTTCTTCAGCCCCTCCACCAGCGCCTTCATCTGGTCGATGTGCTCACCGTTGGGCGCCGTCCACGAGCGCCACTGGTGCCCGTACACGGGGCCGAGGCTGCCGTCGGCGTTGGCCCACTCGTCCCAGATGGTGACGCCCTGGGCCTGGAGCGTGTGCACGTTGGTATCCCCCGCGAGCATCCACAGCAGCTCATGGAGGATGGACTTCGTGTGCACCTTCTTCGTGGTGAGGAGCGGGAAGCCTTGCGTGAGGTCGAACCGGAGCTGGGGCCCGAAGACGCTGAGCGTCCCCGTGCCGGTACGGTCGCCCTTCTTCACCCCATGGTGCAGGACGTGGTCGAGCAGGGACAGATAGGGCTGCATGGGGCCCATGTAACTGAGCCGGTGTCCGACTCAAAGCGCTAAGCAGGAGCGCCGCTCAGAGTAAAACTGGTACAGCCCCCCACACGGGTGTCGCAGACCTGCGCCTTCTCATGGACGCCAGTCGCCACGCACCGTTAGAAGCCGGGGCATGAAAATCTACACGAAGAGCGGTGATGCCGGAGAGACCGGTCTGTTCGGTGGCGGACGCGTCGCGAAGGACGACGTTCGTGTGGACGCATATGGCGAGGTGGACGAGCTGAACGCGACCCTCGGCCTGGTGCGGAGCTTTGAGGGGCCCCCGGACGTGGACGCGCTGCTCCACCGGCTCCAGGACCAGCTCTTCACGGTGGGCGCGGTGCTGGCCACGCCCGAGGGCACGAAGGCGTCGGCGCACATCCCCGAGCTGAAGGCCGAGTGGGCGGAAGACATGGAGCGCGCCATCGACGGCTTCGAGGCGGAGCTGCCGCCGATGACCCACTTCATCCTGCCCGGAGGCACGCAGGCCGCGAGCGCGCTGCACCTGGCGCGCACTGTCTGCCGCCGCGCCGAGCGCCGCACGGTGCCGCTGCTGCGCGAAGGGAAGATTCCGAAGGCGGTGGTCGTCTATCTCAACAGGCTCTCCGACCTGCTCTTCGTCCTGGCACGCGTGGTCAACCACCGTGCGAGCGTGGAGGACGTGAAGTGGATTCCGGCGAAGCCCTCGAAGTAGTCGGACGCGCCTCGTGAACGTGCTGCCCACCGCCCATCTGCGTGACCTCGCCAGCTCGGTTGGCTTCGACCTGGTGGGGTTCGCGCGCGCCGAGCCCATCCCGCCCGACTTCCTGATGGAGTGGGTGGCGGCGGGCTACGCGGCGGACATGGACTGGATGGGCGAGCGGGCCGCCGAGCGGCTGGACGTCTCGCTCCTGCTGCCGGGCGCGAAGACGGTCATCTCCTTCGCGAACAACTACTGGCGCGACGACGCGGAGACGGTGGACTCCCCCATCGCGCGCTATGCCCGGGGACGCGACTACCACTCCACGCTGCGCGACCGGATGAAGGCGTTCCGCAAGGCGCTCAACGTGATGTACCCGGGGCTGGGCAGCTACGGCGGCGTGGACAGTGGCCCGCTGATGGAGAAGGTGTGGGCGGCGCGCGCGGGGCTCGGCTACGTGGGGAAGAACGGCTGCTTCATCACCGAGCCCTATGGTTCGTGGGTGCTGCTGGCCACGCTCGTGGTGGATGCCGAGGTCGACGACTACGGCAACGGCCCGGCGGCGGACCGGTGCGGCGCGTGCCGCCGCTGCCTCATGTCCTGTCCCACGGGGGCGCTGGTGGGCAACGGCCGCGTGGATGCGCGCGCATGCCTGTCCTACCAGACCATCGAGAACCGTGAGCAGCAGGTGCCGGAGGCGTTCCGGTTCAAGTTCGACAACCTGATTTTCGGCTGCGACATCTGCCAGCAGGTGTGTCCGCTGAACCGCCGGCCGGTGTTCGCGGAGCACCCACGCTTCGCGCCCCGAGCGGTGGCGGAATTGGGTGTGCGCGAGCTCGCGGGACTCACAGTGGAACAGTATGAGCACCTAATACCTGGCACCGCGCTGGCGCGCGCACGGTACGACGGGCTGCGCCGCAACGCCGTGTATGCGTTGGGTGTGGCGAAGCAGGCGGATGCGAAATCGTTGCTCGAAAAGCTCTGCGGCGATTCGAGTGAATTGGTACGTACCGCCGCGCAATGGGCGCTCCTTCAGCTCGACCCCTGACGTCCACCTCTCCGCAGTCATTGGGCCCTGTCTACGCCGGGCTCATGCTCCAGGTCCTCATCAGCGCGGGAACGTACCTGGCGGGCAAACGCGCGATGTCGGAGCTGGCGCCGCTCACGGTGGTGCTGTGGCGTTTCGTGTTGAGTGGCTCGGTGTTCATGTTGTTACTGTGTTTCCTGCCCGGGCCCCGGCTTCCGCCGCGCAACGAGTGGGGGCGGGTGCTGATGCTGGGCCTGCTGGCGGGGCCGGTGAACCAGGTGTTCTTCTTCTATGGCCTGTCCCAGTCGACGGCGGCGCACGCGGCGCTGCTCTACGCGCTGACGCCGCTGGGCGTGTACCTGCTCAGCCTGGGGCGGGGGCATGAGCGGGCCTCGTTCCGGGCGATGGGCGGCATCGTCACGGCGTTCGCGGGCGTGGTGGTGTTGCTGTTGGGGCGCGGGCTGGCGGACGCGAGCGGCTCGTTGATGGGAGACCTGCTCATCCTGGGCGCGGTGATGTCGTGGGTGGTGTACACGACGGAGGGCAAGCCGTTCGTCGCCATCCACGGACCGATTCGCGCGACGTCGTGGAGCATGGTGGCCTCCACGTTGATGATGATGCTGATGGCGCCGTTCTTCGCGAAGCCGGAGGCGGTGCTCGCGGCCAGCTCCGCGGCTCGGTACTCCATCGTCTACCTGGGTCTGCTCACGTCGGTGGTGGCGTACCTGCTCTGGTACTTCGCGTTGTCGAGGGTGCCGGCGTCGAAGGTGGCCGTGTTCTCCAACCTCCAGCCCGCGGCGACCGCGCTGGCCGCCTGGGTCATCCTGGATGAGGCGCTGCACTGGGAGATTGCGGTGGGCGGCGTGCTCGTGCTCCTCGGCGTGCGACTGACGCAGGCGGCGCACGTCCGGCCGCCCGCCGTGGCGCCGGCCGCGCCAGAGCGGCCTCCCGTCTCATCGAGCGTCGGATAGCCGCAAGACTCGGAGTGCCGGGCCTGTCGTCGCCCTTTAGCTTCCCGTCATGGCCGCAAGGGGTTCCCGGAAGGAAGCAGACGTCGTGTCCACGCAGAAGGTGACGGCGGGAAGGTCACGCCCGCCCGGCTCGGTCCGAGCCGTGAAGCAGGTCCCGGAGCGGGTGGCCGATGTCGACTGGGCACGCGTTTCGGAGGAGTTGGACGCGCGAGGCTGCGCGACGTTGGAGCGGCTCGTCACGCCGGCCGAGTGTGACGCCCTGGCGGCGCTGTATCCGGAAGATGCCGTGTTCCGCAGCCGCGTGGTGATGGCGCGGCACGGCTTCGGAAGAGGTGAGTACAAGTACTTCGAGTACCCGCTGCCGGACGTGGTCGCCGGGCTGCGCGGGGCGCTGTACCCCCGGCTCGCGCCGATTGCGAACCGCTGGAACACGGCCATGGGCATCGAGGTGCGGTACCCGGAGTCGCATGCGGCGTACCTCGAACGCTGCCACGCGGCGGGGCAGGTGCGGCCGACGCCGCTGCTGTTGCGGTACGAGGCGGACGACTACAACTGTCTGCACCAGGACCTCTATGGGGAGCACGTCTTCCCGCTCCAGGTGGCGATTCTGCTGTCGGAGCCCGGGCGGGACTTCACGGGAGGCGAGTTCATCCTCACCGAGCAGCGTCCGCGCATGCAGTCACGGGCGGAGGTCGTCCCGCTGCGCCAGGGAGACGCGGTGGTGTTCGCCGTCCACCACCGCCCGGTGCAGGGCACGCGAGGCGTGTACCGCGTCAACCTCCGGCACGGCGTCAGCCGCATCCGTTCAGGACAGCGCCACACAGTAGGCGTCATCTTCCATGATGCGGCTTGAGGCGCGCGAATGACGATGGACTTGTTCGACGGCCTGGGTGGCACAGGCCCTCGCGAGGAATCGCTGGGCCCCGGTGCCGTGGTGCTTCGGGGCTTCGCGCTGTCCCACGACGCGGAGTTGCTGAGCGCGGTCCAGGACGTCGCGCTCGCTTCGCCCTTCCGCCACATGGAGACGCCGGGCGGCTTCCGCATGTCGGTGGCGATGACGAGCTGCGGTTCGTGGGGCTGGGTGACGGACCGGACGGGGTATCGCTATGCCGCGGTGGACCCCGTGCAGGGACGGCCCTGGCCGGAGATGCCGGCGATCTTCCTGCGGCTGGCGCAGTTCGCCGCCGCGAAGGCCGGCTTCGAAGGGTTCATCCCTGATGCGTGCCTGGTGAATCGCTACGAGCCCGGGGCGAAGATGTCGCTGCACCAGGACAAGGACGAGCGTGATTTCACCGCCCCCATCGTCTCCGTCTCACTGGGGCTCCCGGCGGTCTTCCTCTTCGGTGGCGCTGAGCGAGCGGACAGGCCGGCGCGAGTACGGTTGAGCCATGGCGACGTGGTCGTCTGGGGCGGGCCAGCCCGCCTGCGCTACCACGGCGTCACGCCGCTCGAGCCGGGCCACCATCCGCAGGTGGGTGGGCATCGCATCAACCTGACGTTCCGGAAGGCGCGATGATGTCTGGCGCAGGGCTGTGGCCTCCCTGTGCTTCAGTCTCGCGCTGAGGACGGGCCCTGAAGGGCTGGCCGGTTGGAAATGGTGGACGGCGGTGAACGCCATAGACTGCGTCCATGCTTCGTCCGGGTGAGGACCTGCTTCAGGTGGAAGAGCGGCTGTGGCTTTTGTCCGCGCCGACCGGGCAAGGCACCTACGACTTCGCCTTCGACCGCTTCTTCGCATGCCGCCGTCCGTACGTGCTGCCGGAGTCCATGGAGGTGGTGGCCAGGGTCGGCGTCTGGAACGACTACGCCGAGCGCTACCGCGAGTTGGCGGAAGCGGGTATCCGCCTGGTGCACACACCCGAGCAGCACCTACAGGCCACGGAGCTGCCGCACTGGTACCCGAAGCTCACGGACCTGACTCCGCGCAGCGTCTGGTTCGATGAGCGGCCAGACGCGGAGACCGTGGAGCGTCTGCTGGGGTGGCCCGTGTTCGTGAAGGGTGAGCGGCAGACCAGCCGGCACCGCAAGTCGCTCTCCATCATCGAAGGGCCCGAGCAGTTCCGCCAAGCGATGGCTGCCTACGCAAAGGACCCCATCCTCCACTGGCAGCGAGTGGTGTGCCGGGAGTTGAGGCCCTTGCGCCGGGTCGAGGAGGGCGCGCCGGACCGCATCCCCAGCTCCTTCGAGTTCCGCACCTTCTGGTGGAAGGGCCAACTGGTGGGGTGGGGGCCCTACTGGTGGCAGGGCACGCCGTACACCCTGACGCCGGAAGCGCAGCGCGAGGCGCTCGGGCTCGGGCGTGAGGTGGCACGTCGGCTGGACGTGCCCTTCCTCGTGGTGGACGTGGCCCAGGAGGTATCGGGCCGGTGGATTGTCATTGAGTGCAACGACGGCCAGGAGAGCGGCTACGCGGGGATTTCTCCGTTCGCGCTCTGGCGGGCCATCCTGGATGTCGAGCGCGGAACCGGAGCGGCCTAGCGAGCCTCAGTCCCCGTTCGGGTCCCACTCGGAGATGTCGTACTTGGGCTCTGGCGGCAGCGCCGGCTTGCTGGACTTGCTGGGCTCCGGCTTCTTCACCACCGGAGGCGGAGCGTCGGACACGTCTTCGTCGAGCAGCGGGTCCTTCTTCGCCGGGCTCGCGGAGACCGCAGGCGGAGCGGGCTTCACCGGCTCGGGCGCGGCCGGCGCGGGCGCGGGCTCTGGCGCCGCCATCACCGTGGGCTCATCATCCAGAGCGTCCAGGTCGCCCAGGGACGTCGGGTCGGCGGGGGCCGATGCGGGGGTAGGGG
>NZ_SRLV01000092.1:0-35821 GCF_006518205.1 Myxococcus sp. CA005
CCCTGCCCCTATCCTCCCCACCGCCCCCGACCGCTGGGCAGGAAACCGTCCACGGGAGGCATGCGCAGAGTGTGCTTTTCGTGACTTCCCAGTGACGCATCGCCCCAACCCACTGGAATCACAGCATTTTTCTGACAGCGAATTCGGGCCTGCGGGGCTGGTACGCGGGTTGCTGAAGCACTGACGCGCCGCACCGCGAGTCCACGCGGAGCGTGCGGTCGGGCGAGGTCCGGGACACCGGAGCCGTTCGGCGAAACCTCTCCTTCGGAGGCGCTCGGACGTGACGTCGTTGCGGCAGAAAGCGTTGAAGCTGGGTGCGCCGTGGCTGTGTGCCATGGCGGTGGCGTCGAGCGGCGCCGCCGTGGCGGCTCCGCCGGCCAAGGCCCAGACCGCGGCCACGAAGGGCACGACGGCCTTCTCCACGGAGACGGTGGTGGAGCGCGCGCGGGCGCTGGCGGCCCGGCCCTACCAGGCGCCGCCGAAGTCACTGCCGAAGGCGTACACGCAGCTCAACTACGACCAGTACCGCGACATCCGCTTCCGTCCGGAGCGCGCGCACTGGCGAGACGCGGGCCTGCCCTTCCAGGTGCAGTTCTTCCACCCGGGCTTCCTGTTCCAGTCCCCAGTGGTGATGAACGTCGTGGAGGCGGGCCGCTCGCAGCCGCTGCGCTTCTCCCAGGACCTCTTCAGCTACGGCAAGGTCGTCAACAAGGCGTCCCTGCCTCGCAGCGGCGTGGACGGCTTCGCGGGCCTGCGCTTCCACCACCCGCTCAACCGCCCGGACATCTTCGACGAGCTCGCGGTGTTCCAGGGCGCCAGCTACTTCCGCTCGCTGGGCCAGGGCAACCTCTACGGCCTCTCCGCGCGTGGCATCGCCATCGACACCGCGCAGCCGAGCCCCGAGGAGTTCCCGGAGTTTCGAGAGTTCTGGCTGGAGCGCCCGGCCTCCGGCGCGGGCCAGGTGGTGGTTCACGCGCTGATGGACGGCCCGAGCATCACCGGGGCGTACCGCTTCACCATCACCCCGGGCTCGAACACGGTGATGGAGGTGCAGGCCACCCTCTTCTCGCGCCGCACCATCGACAACCTGGGCGTGGCGCCGCTCACCAGCATGTACCTGTTCGGTGAGAACGACCGCGCGAAGTTCGACGACTTCCGGCCGGAGGTCCACGACTCGGACGGCCTCCTCGTCTGGACCAAGGACGGCGAGCAACTGTGGCGCCCGCTGCAGAACCCGCGGCAGGTGCGCACCTCCAGCTTCCGCGCGGAGACTCCGCGCGCCTTCGGTCTGTTGCAGCGCGATACGGCCTTCCACAACTACGAGGACCTGGAGGCCCACTACGAGCGCCGCCCCAGCGCGTGGGTGGAGCCCGTGGGCGAATGGGGCGCGGGCGCGGTGCGGCTGGTGGAGATTCCGACGCCGGACGAGACGCACGACAACATCGTCGCCTTCTGGGTACCGGACGCGCCGCTCACCCCGGGCACGCCGCTGCGCGTGGCCTACCGCCTGCACTGGGGCGCCAGGTCGCCCTGGGAGAGCACCGGCGGCGTCGTCACCTCGACGCGCATCACCTCCGCCATCACCCCGGGCATGCCCGTGGGCGAAGGCGTCACGCCGGCCACGCGCCGATTCATCCTCGACTTCTCTCGCACCGCCCGCGCCGAGGACGGGCCGGTGGAAGCCGTCATCACCGCGGCCAAGGGCCAGGTGCTGCGCTCCACCATCCAGCGCCACGAACCTTCCGGGGGTTGGCGCACCACCTTCGAGCTGGAGCCCGAGGGCACCAGTGAACCCATCGAGCTGCGCGCGTTCCTGCGGCGCGGTTCGGAGACCCTCACCGAGACCTGGAGCTATCTATGGATTCCGTGACGACGCCGAACACCAGCCCCTCCGTGCCGACCGACTGGGTCCGTCCGGAGACGTGCGTGGCGCTCGACGCCTTCTTCCAGGGCTTCGGCTTCGAATCCGCCGAGGACCTGGCCGTGCTGGCCGCCTGGGCGCTGGAGGGTGTCACCGCGTCCAACGTGAAGCCGCAGGCCGCCGTGGCCCTGGCCCGTGCCCGCATGGAGACGTGGCTGACGCGCGTGCTGGACATGGACGTCGTGGGCGAGGGCCGGTTGCTGACCCGTGGCCGCGCCGCCTTCGTCCTCAGCGACGGCGCGCGCTTCGGCGCCTCCGTGCTCACCCGGGACGCGGTGCCGCGCGAGCTCTACCGCGCCCTGCGCGCCGCGGTGCCGGTGCCGACGCCAGCGCAGGTTGCCACGCAGATGCCGGAGCAGCAGCTCGTGCTGTGGCCGCTGGGTGAGCGCCTGCGCCGCTGGCTGCGCGCCGGACAGCCGGACATGTCCGTCTCCCGCTGACGCAGCCTCCTGCTCCGGGAGACTCCTCGCGAGGTTCCGCCATGCACGCTCATTCGTTCTCACCGGAGAGCGCCGGCATCCGGCGCCTCTTCGTCCTGGGCCTGGCCGCCGTGTCCACCCTCGTGGGCACCTGGGAGATGCACCGCCTGCTGAGCGCGCGCGGCACCACCGTCCCCGAAGGCGTGCTGCTGGTGCTCTTCGCCCTGTGCTTCGGGTGGATTGCGCTGTCCTTCTGGACGGCGGTGGCGGGGTTCCTCCAACTCGCCGTGAGCAAGCGGCTGCCCGGCCTGCGCTGGCCCACGGAGGAGGAGTCCGCCACGCGGCTCACCTCGCGCACGTCGGTGGTGATGCCGGTCCACAACGAGGACCCGGCCTCCGTCTTCGCCAACGTGCAGGCCACCTACGAGTCCGTGGAGGCCACCGGGCAGTTGGACGCCTTCGACTTCTACATCCTCAGCGACTCTACCCGCCCGGAGGCGTGGATCGCCGAGGAACTCGCCTGGGCCGACCTGTGCCGCCGCGTGGGTGGCCAGGGACGCATCTTCTACCGGCGCCGCACGGACAACACCGGCAAGAAGGCCGGCAACCTCCAGGACTTCTGCGAGCGCTGGGGCCGGCACTACGACTTCACCATCGTGCTGGACGCCGACAGCCTGATGGACGGCCGCACGCTGGTGACAATGGCGCGGCTGATGGAGCTCAACCCGCGCGCGGGCATCCTCCAGGCGCCGCCGCTGAACGTGGGCCGCAGCACCCTCTTCGCCCGGCTGCAGCAGTTCGCCGGGCGCGTCTACGGCCCGGTGGTGGCCGCGGGCGCGGCGGCGTGGCAGTTGGGCGAGTCCAACTACTGGGGTCACAACGCCATCATCCGCACGGAGGCCTTCATCCAGCACTGCGGTCTGCCGGTGCTCCCCGGTCAGCAGCCCTTCGGTGGCCACATCCTCAGCCACGACTTCGTGGAGGCCGCGCTGATGCGCCGCGCCGGCTACACCGTGTGGCTGGTGACGGAGCTGGGCGGCAGCTTCGAGCAGCCGCCCCCCAGCCTGCTGGACTACGCACAGAGAGACCGCCGCTGGTGCCAGGGCAACCTCCAGCACCTGAGCCTGGTGGCCGCGGGCGGCCTGCACCCCATCAGCCGGGGCCACTTCCTGATGGGCGTGATGTCCTACGCGGCGTCCCCGCTGTGGCTGCTGTTCCTGATGTCCGGACTGATTGCCGGCCTCTACGACGGGTGGCTGTCCTTCTCCAACCCGCACCTGCTGGAGGACCTGGGCCCGGAGGCGCTGGCGTTCGACACCACGGGCGCCGTGCGGCTGTTCTCCGTGTCCATGGCCATGCTGTTCGCGCCCAAGTGCTTCGGGCTGCTGCTGGCGCTGGCCAGTTCCCAGGACTCGGCGCTCATGGGCGGCCGGGTGCGGCTGATGCTGAGCGTGGTGCTGGAGAGCGTGCTGGCCACGCTGATGGCGCCGGTGATGATGCTGTTCCAGTCGCACTTCGTCTTCGGCACGCTGCTTGGCTACAAGGTGACGTGGTCCAGCCAGCAACGCGACGACGCCGACCTGCCCTGGGCCGAGGCGACCCGGCGGCATGCCGTTCACACCACCGTGGGCGTGGTGCTGGCGGCGGTGGCGTTCTTCCTGTCGCCCGGGCTGCTGCTGTGGCTGTCGCCCGTCGTGGCCGGCCTGCTGCTGTCCATCCCCCTCTCCGTCTTCACGTCCCGCGCGTCGCTGGGCCTCTGGCTGGAGCGGCGCGGGCTGCTCGTCATCCCCGAGGAGACAGAGCCCCCGCGCGTGTTGGAGCGGGCGCAAGAGGTGGCCGAGGAGCACGCGCTGGAGCCGGTGAAGGACGCGGTGGACCACGTCATCTCCGATGCCAAGGCGCACGCGCTGCACCTGGCGCTGCTGGAGTCCCAGCCCTCGCCGGCCGCCGTCCCCATGGCGCTGGCCTCCGCGCGGCGCAAGCTGCTGGGTGACAACGTGGAGCCACTGTCCCCGCCGGAGAAGACGGCGGTGCTGATGGACGCGCCCACGCTGACGGAAGCCCGCGAGCGCCGCCTGACGCTCGCGGTCTCCTGAGCCCCCGCGGGACTACGACGCGAAGAGGCGGCTGAGCACGGCCACCATCTGCGCCACGTCGGTGGCGCAGGCCATCTCCCGGATGGAGTGCATGGACAGCATGGGGTTGCCCACGTCCACCGTGCGGATGCCGAGCTGGCCCGCGGAGATGGGGCCAATGGTGCTGCCACAGCCCAGGTCGGTGCGGGTGACGAAGTGCTGCGGCGTCACGCCGGCCTCGCGGCACAGCGCCGTGAAGAAGGCCCACGACTCGCCATCCGTGGCGTAGGACTGATTCACGTTCGACTTGATGACCGGGCCCGCGCCCATGTGCGGCTGGTGCTTGGGCTCGTGCAGGGACGGGTAGTTGGGATGGATGGCGTGCGCCATGTCCGCGCTCACCAGGAACGAGTGCGCGATGGCGCGGTGGAACGCGTCCGGCTTGCCGTCCGAGTGCGCCAGCGTCAGGCGCTCCAGCAGCGTGCGCAGGAAGGGTGACGCGGCGCCCTGCGCGCTGCGGCTACCCACCTCTTCGTGGTCGAACAGGATGACGCCGCTGGTGGCCTCACGCGGCTCGCTGCTGGAGAGCAGCGCGGACAGGCTGGCGTGACAACTGGCCAGGTTGTCCAGGCGCGGCGCGTGGAGGAACTCGCCGTGCGCGCCCGAGCGGATGGACGGCTGCAAGTCATAGAGGCACAAGTCGTAGCCGAGGATGTCCCCCGCCTGCGCCTTCACGCCGCCCTTGGCCAACTCCTCCAGCAGCAGCCCGTGCAGCTCCGCGACGCCCGCGCGCTCCAGGCCCAGCACCGGCACCATGTGCTCCTGCGCGTTCAGCTTGAGCCCGTCCGAGTTCACCCCGCGGTTGAGGTGAATGGCCAGGTTGGGCACGCGCAGCAGCGGCCGGCGGAAATCCACCAGGTGCCGCTGGGGGCGGCCCTCCACCATCACCATGACGCGGCCGGCGAGCGACAAGTCCCGGTCCGTCCAGGTGTGCAGCAACACCCCACCGTAAATCTCCACGCCGAGCTGCTGGTAGCCGTTCTTCGTCACCGCCGCGTTCGGCTTCACGCGCAGGTTCGGCGAGTCCGTGTGCGAGCCCACCAGCCGGAAGCCCGCCCGGTCCACGGGCTGGGTGCCGAGGTGGAAGGCCGCGATGCTCGTGTCGCCGCGGGTGATGAACACGCGCGCGCCAGGCTCCGGCGCCCAGGGCTCGCGCTCGTCCAACTGGCGGTAGCCCGCCTGCGTCAGACGGCGGGCCGACTCGCGCACCGCGTGGTACGGCGTGGGCGAGGCGTCGATGTACTCGAGGAGGTCTCCAGCCAGGGCGTCGGTGTCGATGGGGCTCATAGGGCGCCCCAAGCTAACGCCGTCCGGCCCCGCCGCCACTCCCGAAAGTCACCAGCCTACCGGGCGGGCAGGCGTTTCGCGGGAGGCTGTGCGGGGAGAATGGTGGTCGCGGGCCGGGCCCCCGGGGCCGCGTCCAGGAAGGTGCCCAACAGGACCCAGCGGCGGGAGGTCTCCTCCTTCCCCTTCCGGGCCAGCAGCGGCGTCGTGTAGTGCCAGAAGGGCAGCCGGTACACGGTGATGCCGCCCACGGTGCTGACGGGGGTCATCTGCGTGAAGTGCCCGTCCTGGGCATAGATGAGGTACTGGTGGTCCACCCCGGGCAGCGTGAGGCTGACGTGCATGTCCACGTAGCCGTCCCGGGCCTCGGGCTCCTCCGGGTGGTGGTCGTTGTGCGGCCCGGAGTAGTCCCCCGGCCCGTAGCACAGGGCCTGGATGCCCCACTTGCGCCGCAGCGCCCGGCCCGTCACCGCGGCGGCGAACCCGGCGAAGGTGTCCGAGCGCAGCATGTCCGTGAGCCCCACGGACTCCGCCGCGCGCCACGAGCGGGAGCGGCGGCCCTCCAGCAGCGCCGTGCTCACCCTCACCGTTTTGGGCAGCAACTCCATGTAGTTCATCGTCTGCCCGGAGATGGAGTCCGCTGGAATCGGGTCCTCCATGGGCACCATCGTCTCGCGCATCGCCGCGTCCAACGCATCGCGGCATGCGGCGGCACGGCGTGGGTCGATGACACCTTGCAGTGACACAAAGGGACGCGCCGGGTCGAGCAGCGCGCCCACCACGTCACGCTCCCTGCCGTCGAGGATGCGGCGACCCCGGGGGGTCAGCCAGTCAGCGAACTCTTTGGGAAAGGCCTTCATTGCGGCGGAACATATCGCCCCACGCAACCTTTACAGCTGTCTTGCGATAATCACCGACAAGCTGATTTTTCCCGGAGCCCCCCAGGCCATGTCCCGCATCGACAGCCGCCCCCGCGTCATCTCGAACCCCACCACCGCGCCTGCGCGGGCCCAGCCGGCAGCTCAGCAGGCCGCCAACGTGGCCCGGGCCACCGCCGTGGGTCACACGCAGGTGAACTCCTTCGAGGGCGCGGCCCGGGCCCGTCCGGCCGCGGCGGCCCAGCCGATTCCCGGTGCGTGGCGCGGCGGTCCGGATACCGAGGTGGGCAAGGCGGTGCAGTCCATCGTCTCGCGGCTCCAGGCGAACCCGGACGCGAACAACATCACCATCAAGGGTGACACCGCGGCCAGCCTGTTCAGCCGGGCCATCCTCGACAGCAAGCACGTGACGAACGAGCAGCTCATCGCCATGGCGAACGTGTCGCTGGACCAGCTCGCCAGCGACGAGAAGACGAAGGCGAAGGTCTACAAGAAGGTCCCGAACGTGCGCGACCTGCCGGTGCACAAGTTCACCGTGGCGATGATGTCCGCCGCGACGGGCATCGACCCGCAGAAGCTGTCCGAGGCCGTGCCGGACCTGGGCCTGACGGGCGCCCCCAACACGCCGCTGCTCTACGCGGCCAAGGGCGAGGGCATGCAGCGCTCCACCGCGCTACACGACTTCACCGACTACCTGCGCGGCGCGGGCATCAAGGGCCTGAACAAGGCCGTGTGGGGCGTGGAGAACCGCGTCCTCTCCGCCATCGTCTCCGCCGTGGGCGGCGGCCGGTACTGAGTACCGCCACCGCGTCGCGGTGAGCACCGGGGCCGGGTCCTCCTGCGCGGAGGCCCGGCCCTTCGCCTTTCAGGCGCCCTGCCCCACGGCCTGGCTCGCGCGGCCGGGCCGCATCGAAGCGCTCCGCCAGAGCCGTGTGCGCAATGCCCGGCGGCGGGCGCGTCCCAACCTTCAGCCGCTTCGACGAGTTTCCTCGTGGATGCGCTGCCGGGCCGCATCCAGCCGCTTCGCGCGCACCTTGCCAGCGACGCCCAGCAGCACGCGGTCCCGAGCCCAGCGCTCTCGCGTGATGGCATCCGTGGCGGCCCAGAGGGGTTCACACCGCTCCAGCACCGCGCGCTTGGTGAGCGCCAGCCCTCCGCCCAGGGCCACGTGCGTGGACGCCGCCGTCGGGTCCAACTGGGACAGGCCCCGCATCATCACCGCCAGGGCGGACAGCTCCTCGCGCACGTCGTCCGGCCAGCCACTGCGGCGCCCGACCTGGAGCAGCCAGCCCAGCATCGCGAGCTGGACGTGGCAGTCCTCCACGGTGCGGAAGGGCTTGAGGTAGCGCGCGTAGCCGTCTCCCGGAAGCACGTCCTCCGAGGCGACCGCCACATCCTCCAGAGCCAGCTCCGCGTGGGGAACCTCAGGGATGAAGGGCAGCTCCGGGAGCGCGCTCAGCCGCACACCGGGCCGCTTCGCGTCCACCGCCACCATGCGCAGGCGGTTGCGGCCCTGTGCGTCCTGCCCCTCCGACGCCACCACCAGCAGCAGCTCCGCGTGCGTGCCCAGGGTGACGAACGTCTTGGTGCCAGACAGGCGCGGGCCCGCGCCTGTATCCGTCAGCCGCGTCTCGATGGCATTGGGATGCGCGCCACCCGGCTCCGTGGCGCAGAGCGCGATGGTCCGCTCCGCCGGGAGCTCCGGAAACAGGCGCCGGTGCGCGGCGTGGTAGCCAGAAGCGAAGGCGAACCCCAACCGGTCGGCGAGGAAGCCCCCGGCCAGCGCCAGGTCCGCGGGCGAGGAGAAGCGGGAGGACAGCCCCAGGTGCTGGCGCCACCAAGCGTCGACAGAATCGAGGACCTGGGGCTCGGAGGGTGCAGTGAGCAGGAAATGGAGGACGTCGTTCACGAGGGGAGTCTATTGGCGGCCCTCGCCGGCTCGTCCACCAGTTCTTGAATGAATGGTTGAGCGGCCACCGCTCCCTCCGCCTCAGGACCTCTCAGGGCTGTATTACTGACTCTGGGTATTCTGAACCACGCGGCAGCTGCTGCGACTGCACAGCAGGATGTAGCTGGCCTGCTGGTCACAGCCTCTCGCGCCAAACGTGTCACGATTCAGCCGCTGGGTTGATATCGAGTCCTGCTCACATTTCAGGTCGAAGGCCGCCTGACGAAGGATGAGCTCCTGGATGTCGACCCCATGAGGATCAGGGCAATACCCAAAGGCGTTGCAGCCAACCTCGTAGCGCCGAAGCTTCTGACAGCCTTCCGCATAGTACGCGCCCGACTCGTTCGGAGCCCCGGCGTAATCATGGACAGGATTGACTGCCAGGTCTTTCTCCGGACAGGCCATGTCCTGCGCAGCCTTCCCTCGGATGGCACTCAGAGCGCCGCTCCCACATCCGGATGACATCAACGCTACAACGAAAGCGAATACGACGGCCCGCATGCAATTGGCTCCGTTAATCAAGCTCGGAAAATGTTTCGGCAGAGAACGCAAACGACCACGAGCGCACCGTCAATGAGCAGCCCCATACGTGCCCAGCACCATCACGGCACGAACAGCCGGTAAGCGGCGCCCTCCTTGGGAGGGCGCCGGAACCTGTGCACAGTTCAGCTCGCGCGCTTACGGCTGGGCGACTTCGCCCGCTGGGTGGACTTGCGGGTACCGGCGGATGACTTCTTCCCCGCCGCCTTCTTGCCCCCCGCGCCCTTGTTGCCCCGGGATTTCGACGCAGACTTCTTTCTCGACGTCGACGAAGTCTTCGCCTTCTTGGCCGACGTCTTCCGGGCCGGCGCCTTCTTCGCCGGGGCCAGGATGGTGCCCCGGCAATTGGGCGCGCCGCAGCGGCAGACGTAGAGCGCCTCGGCTTCGGGCCCCATGTCCTCGGTGCGCTCGTAGCCGTAGTCGTACACCAGCTCCTCACCGGGCTCGATGGAGGTGAGCGCGTAGATGTAGATGTGGCCCTTTTCGATGAGGGCTTCGCAGTTGGGCGCGCACGAGTGGTTGATGTAGCGCGCCTCGTTGTGAATCGTCCCCGCGTCCAGCACCGTCCTCTTGTCGAGGTTGAACAGGAACGTGTGGTGCCGCGCCATCGATTCGTCGTCGTAGCGGACGTCCGCTTCCGCCTGCGTGATGCGCTCACCGAGGTACTCGATGATGCGCGTGCCCTTGCGGATGCGGCGGATGGCGAAGGCACCCTGGCCCTGGATGGAGGACGGGTGCAGCTCGAAGGGAAGCGGCTTCGTTGAAGGAATGAAGTTGGGTGAGGTCATTCTGTTGTGAGCGCCCCAGGTGTTGATGTCGGCCAGGACGCTCCGGCTGCGGCGGTGTAGCGTGCACCAGTCCGACTTCCGATGAAAGGCGAACGATGATGCGGTGGTGGCTCGTCCTGGGTGCCGTGAACGCTTTCCTCTCCGTCAGCGCGGGGGCCTTCGGCGCGCATGCCCTGAAGAGCCGGCTGCCCCAGGACCTCCAGGTCATCTTCGAGACGGGGGCGCGGTATCACATGTACCACGCGCTGGGCCTGCTGGCCGTGGGCCTGCTGGGGCACTTCCGCCCCTCGTCCCTGCTCAACGGCGCCGGCTGGGCGATGATGGTGGGCATCGTCCTGTTCTCTGGCAGCCTCTACGCGCTCGCCCTCTCCGGCGTGCGCGTGCTGGGAGCCATCACCCCGCTGGGGGGCCTGGGCTTCCTCGCCGGCTGGCTCCTGTTCGCGGTGGCCGCCTGGCGCACCACGAACTGAGCTCCGCTCACTCCCTCCAGGACGGGGGGAGTGGGTAGTACCGGTCGAGGTCGTCGTGGTTGACGAAGCCACACGCCTCCCGCTGCACCATGAAGCACCAGCGCTGGTGCTCGGCTTCCTTGCGCAGGGCCTGGTGGCGGGCAATCTGCGCGCGCCGGTCGGCGGTCCGGAGGGACCGCAGTTGACGTTCGACCTCGGACAGCTCCCGCAGCGTCTCCTCCAGCTTCACTTCCAATTTCCGGAGCGAGGAGGCCTTCTCCGCCTGGAACTCGGCCTCTAGCGCCTGCAGTGCGTTCGAGCGGTCTTGGAAAGCCATGCCCGTCGATTTAACACCCAGGCCTTCTCGCCGCCCGAGCTTGCCCGCTCCCCTGCCCATGCGCGCCTTCCTCTTCGTCTCGCTGTTCGCCACCACCGTGGCGACCGCTGCCGAACCGACGCACACCGCCCCACCAGCGTCCTATCTGTTGCGTCCCGACCGCGTCTTCGAAGGTGTCACCTCCAAGCCGCACACGGGCTGGGTCGTCCTGGTGACGGGCGACCGCATCGCCGCCGCGGGGCCGGAAGCCAAGGTGAAGGTCCCCCAGGGCACCACGTCCGTTGACTTGAGCGGCACCACGCTGCTGCCCGGCCTCATCGAGGGCCACTCCCACCTGCTCCTCCATCCGTACAACGAGGCCTCCTGGAACGACCAGGTGCTGAAGGAGTCGCTGGCGCTTCGGGTGGCCCGCGCCACCAACCACGCCCGCGCCACGCTGGCGGCGGGCTTCACCACCGCCAGGGACCTGGGCACCGAGGGCGCGGCCGACGCGGACGTCGGCCTCAAGCAGGCCATCCACCAGGGCATCATCCCCGGCCCGCGCCTACTGGTGGCCACGCGCGCCATCGTCGCCACCGGCAGCTATGGCCCCAAGGGCTTCGCCTCGGAGTGGCACGTCCCCCAGGGAGCGGAAGAGGCGGACGGCGTGGAGACCCTCACCCGGGTGGTGCGCGCGCAAATCGGCCAGGGCGCGGACTGGGTGAAGGTGTACGGCGACTACCGCTGGGGCCCCAACCACGAAGCCCGCCCCACCTTCTCCCTGGAGGAGCTGAAGCGCATCGTCGACACCGCCCGAAGCAGTGGCCGCCCGGTGTCCGTCCATGCGACCACACCGGAGGGCATCCGCCGCGCGGTGCTGGCGGGCGCGGAGAGCATCGAGCACGGGGACGAAGGCACCGCCGAGGTGTTCCGCCTCATGGCCCAGCGGGGCGTCTACCTCTGCCCCACCCTGGCCGCCAGCGAAGCGATGTTCGAACACCGCGGCTACAAGCGCGGCGTGGACCCGGAGCCCACCCACCTCCAACAGAAGCGCGCCACCTTCCGCGCGGCCCTCAGCGCCGGCGTCCCCATGTGCGCGGGGGGAGACTCCGGCGTCTTCCCCCACGGAGAGAACGCGCGCGAACTCGAGCTGATGGTGGCCTACGGCATGACGCCCGCGCAGGCGCTCCAGGCCGCCACCTCCAACAACGCGGCGATGCTCCACCGCGAGGACCAGTTGGGCCAGGTGAAGGCGGGGCTGCTCGCGGACTTGGTGGCGGTGGAGGGAGATCCAACGAAGGACATCACCACCCTGCGCAAGGTGCGCTGGGTGATGAAGGGCGGCACGGTCGCCGTGGAGCGTCGCTGAGGCGCTACGGCTTCCAGGCCGAGGACAACACGCCCTGCTTGCCCGTCACCGGGTCCGCCCCGGGCAGGGGCACCTGGGCAATCCGCTGGACGGAGGCGTCGTGCGTCGCCTTCTCCGGGCGCTGCAAGTCGTAATCGCCCGTCCCCCCCGGGTAGCCGCCCACCACCAGGAAGTCCCTACTGGCCTCCAACCGGCGGTGGCCCGTGCCCGCGGGGAGCACCAGCACATCGCCGGCCTGGACGGTGACCTCCTGCCCGGACTCGCCGCCCAGCTTCAGCCGCGCGGTGCCGGCAGCCACGCCCAGCACCTCGTGCGCATTGGAGTGGTAGTGGTGGAAGTCATAGACGGTGTACCGCCAGCGCGCCGGCCAGCCATTCGCGGAGAACAGCGTCTCCAGCGCGCTCGCCTTGTCCCCTTCCAGCGTCACGCCGCGATAGACGAGCGTGGGCAAGCGGCTGTTCGGCGTCATCCCGTCATCCTTGAACAGCAGCCGTTCAGGTGATGCCGCCTGCTGCACCTTCGACGTGGACGGTTGGAGTGTCGTCTGTGTCATGCCCGGAGCTCCCAGCAGGAAGGTGGTGGCCAGGGCGCCGCGAAGCAACCGGCGCTGAAGACGCGTCATCGCCTCACTCCTGGGCGGGGGCCGAGGTGGGCCCCGGCACCTGCTTGCCTCGGTGCCACACCGACTCGATGCGGGAGAGGTCGTCGATGCTCGTCGACGGGTCCCCTTGCACCACCACCAGGTCCGCCCGCCGCCCGGCTTCGATGACGCCCCGGTCCTTCAACCCCAGCAACTCCGCCGCGTTCGCCGTGGCCAGCCGGATGGCCTGCAACGGCGTGAGGCCCGCCTCCGTGAGCAGCTTCAGCTCGCGGTGCTCCGCGAAGCCCGGGATGCGCACCGGCGTGGCGCCGGAGTCCGTGCCGAAGCCAATCCGGACGCCCGCGTCATGGAGCGTCTTCACGTTCTTCAGGTTGATGGTCAGCGCCTTCTTGTTCACCGGAGCTGTCTTCCCATCCTCCAGCACGCTGGCGCGCCACGCCGGGTCATCCAACTGGCGCGCCAGGTCAGGTGACAGCGCGCGGCGGAAGAAGGGGTCGGCCATCCACGCCGGTCCCTCGGCGTAGATGTAGAACGACTCATTGAGGCCCAGCGTGGGGATGTACCAGGTGCCCCGCGCCTTCATCGCGTCCACGAGTTCCGCGTCCACCTCCATGTCACGAACGCCGTGCGCGAGCACATCCACCCCCGCCGCGACCAGGCGCTTGGCGTCCTCCAGATCATGGATGTGCGCGGCGACCCGCAGTCCCTGCCGGTGCGCCTCGTCAATCACCGCCGTGTAGACCTCCGGCGTCATCTTGTTCTTCACCGTTCCGCCGAAGTCATCCACCCAGACCTTCACGAACGCCGGGTGGCGGGACGCCGTCTCGCGCACGTCCTGGCGCGCCTCGTCGGGCGTCGCGGGGCGATAGAGCTGATGCTCGACGACCTTCATCGGCGGCGCCCCTTCCGGCACGCCGATGCCCTGGTCCCCGCTGAGGATGGATGCGCCCGGCAGCGTGCCCTGCTCGACCTCCTTCTGGAGTTCGTAGATGAGCGGCGTGTTGAGACCCAGCGACGTCACCGTCGTCACGCCGTAGGACTCCCACTGCGTGAGCTGCCGCGCGATGTTGTCGCGCTGGTAGTTCTGCCCACCCGAATCCGTGCCTCGCGTCATTCCCAGGTGGGAGTGGTTGGAGATGAGACCGGGGAGCACCGTCCGTCCCGGCAGCTCGATGACCGTGGCCGAGGCGGGCACTTCCACTTCATCCACCGGCCCCACGCGCTGAAGCGTCGTGCCCTGGATGACGACGGCGGCGTTCTCCAGCGGAGCACCGCCGCGCCCGTCGATGACCCGCACGCCCCGCAACACCGTCACCTTCTCCGAATCCTCGCTGCGCAGCCCTTGTCGGCCCTGGCAGGCCAGCAGTCCCGTCGTCAGGGCACCGGCCAGGAGGAGCCGGCCCCAGACATGGCGGAGTGGATGCTTCATGCGTGTCACCTCGGAAGCGTGGAACGCGGGCCCTCGCCCCGAAAGCCCGCTCGTACACCGGCAACATGTTCGCGCCGCCACCACCTCGCACCCCGAATTCGGCCTCGCCGCCGCCACTCCTGGGAATGGAAGGGGCAAGCCCTCCTTCCCTCTGCGGGCGGGGTGCCTACGGACGCGACACCGGCTCCGCCTTCACCTGGGTGAAGAGCCGCTCCACGTCCGCCCGGTAACACAGGTCCGTCCCCTGGGTGAGCAGCGCGGCCGTCCCGGAGGCGATGCCCCAGCGCAGCGCGTCCTCGGTGGACTGGCCCCGCGCGAGCGCAAGCGTCATCCCCGCGACAAAGCTGTCCCCCGCGCCCACCGAGCTGTACGTCCGCACCGGGGGCGGCGTCGCCCGGAACTGGGCGGTGCGCGTCGTCACCAGCGCGCCGTCCGCGCCCATGGACACCGCCAGCACTTCGGCGCGGCCCTGGGCCACCAGCTCGCGCGCCGCGGCGGCCTGGGTGGCGAAGTCTTCCACCGACGCGCCGCTCAGGTCCCGCAGCTCGCGGCGGTTGGGCTTGGCCATGAACACGCCCTCTTCCAGCGCGGCCCGCAGCGGCGGACCGTTGGTGTCCACCACCACGCGCACGGCCAGGCGCTTCCCCAGCCGGGCCACACGGGCATAGAAGTCCTCCGGTACGCCGGGCGCCAGGCTGCCGCTGGCGACGATGTAGGTCGCGCCCACGGCCACGTCCTCCAGTGCGTCGAGGCAGCGCTGCCACTCGCGCTCGGACAGCGTGGGCCCTGGCAGGATGAAGCGATACTCACGCGCGCCCGTGCCTTCCGCCACCGTGAAGCTCTCCCGGGTGGCGTCCTGCAACGGCACGGAGCGGCGCAGCAGGCCCTTCTCCTCCAGGAGCTCCTCCAACTGGCTCCCGGTGGCCCCGCCCCGCGTGTAGACGGCGATGGCCTCACCGCCCAGCTCACGCACCACGCGCGCCACGTTGATGCCGCCCCCACCCGGGTCCCTGCGCACGGGGCCACAGCGCAGCTTGTGCTCCGGCGTGACTTCCGGCACGGACGTAGCCACGTCGATGGTCGGGTTGAGCGTCAGGGTGACGATGTGCGGCATCGCGAAGGGCCTCCTGGGTTGCGTCGGCGCGAAGGGGCCGAGCCTGCCCCACCCCGCGCGTATTCGCCAGCCATCCGAGCGCCCACGCCGCTCCGTCCCACGGGCAACACCCCACCCCGTGCATGGGGCCCTGGGGGGTTGCCTTCCCAGGTAGGCTCGCGAAGATGCGCCCCCATGACACCGCTCCGTCGCCCCTCGCGAGATGAGCTGGACGCAGCCGCCGGTCGCACCATGCCGGACGTCATCGCGCCCCGGCTGCGCGTGCTCTTCTGCGGCATCAACCCCAGCCTCTACTCCGCGGTGGTGGGCTATCACTTCGCGCGGCCCGGCAATCGCTTCTGGCCCACGCTGCATGCCGCGGGCATCACTCCGCACACTTTCCAACCCACGGAGCAGGAGGCCTTGCTCGCGCTGGGCTACGGCATCACCAACGTGGTGGACCGCGCCACCGCCACCGCGGACCTGCTGAACCCCGCCGAGCTGGCCCGGGGCGCGAAGGCGCTGGAAGCCAAGGTGGCGCGCTACCAGCCCCGCTTCCTCGCGGTGCTGGGCGTGAGCGCCTACCGCATCGCCTTTGGCCGTCCCAAGGCCGCGCTGGGCACGCAACCGGAGCGCCTGGGCGACACGCGCTTGTGGGTGCTGCCCAATCCCAGCGGGCTCAACGCGCACTACCAACTCGACGCGCTGGGCCGCCTTTTCGCCGAGCTGCGACGCGCCGTGGAGCAGGGCTGACGACTCCCGGTACGAGTTCGCGGTGCCTCGCGCACCGTGCCTTGACCCATGGGTGCGCCCGCATGCAACGCTGCCCGCCAGGTTCCCCCGGACCTGCATCGCAACAGGCGCCCCCACCTGGAGCAGACCCCATGGCCTCGAAGGCATTCGCAGCAATCATGAACGTATCGCAGCTACTCCTGGAGCGCGGCTTCGAGACCGCGACAGTCTCGGAGGCCCTGGGCCAGGTAGGCGTCGCGCTCGACGTCGACCGCGTCTACATCTTCGAGAACGCCACCAGCCCCACGGGCGAGCTGCTGTGCAACCAGCGCTACGAGTGGACCGCGGCCGCGGCCTCCGCGCAGTTGGACAACCCCGAGCTCCAGAACGTCCCCTACTCGGAGGTCATGCCCTCCTGGGTCGCGCCGCTGTCGTCGGGCAAGGCCGTCCAGGGACCGCCCCGTGCCTTCCCGTCGCCCGCTCGGGAGCTGCTGGAGGCCCAGGACATCCGGTCACTGCTGGTCTGCCCCATCACCGTGGGCGGCGAGTGGTGGGGCTTCGTGGGCTTCGACGACTGCCGGACGGAGCGCAAGTGGCCGCCGACGGAGGTCTCCGTGCTCCAGGCCCTGTCCAACGCGCTCGCGGGCTCGCTCCGCCATGCGCGACTGCGCAGCATGCTCTCCGGCGTGCAGTCCCAGTTGCGCACCATCATCCAGCGCTGCGAGACGACGGCGTCCTGACGCGAGCGGCGTCCGCGAGGCCTCAGCGAAGGATGCCGGCCTCGCGGGCGAATCCGGCCACCACGGGCGCCACGTGCTCGAAGGCGGCGGCGTTGCAGGCCAGCAGGCCGCGGCGGTTCTGGAGCTCCGAACCGTCATAGGCGTACGGCGTCCCGCCCAGGTCCGTGAGGATGCCGCCCGCCGCGCGCAGAACCGCTTCGGGCGCGCAGTTGTCCCAGCGATAGCTCTTGTCGCTGACGTGCAGGTAGAGGTCGCAGGCGGCCTCCGCCAGCAGACCGCACTTGAGGCCCACGGAGCCGCACGCCTGCTCGTGCGTGATGCCCAGCCGCCGGACCACCGCGTCCGTCAGGCGCGAGCGGTGTGAGCGGGACACCACCAGCCGCAGCGCGGACGGCTCCGCCGTGTCCGACACCCGCAGGGCGCGGCGCCCCTTCGCGTGCTCCACGAAGCCGCCCTGCCCCACCACGCCCCAGTACAGCGTGTCTCCAACGGGCCGGTACACGACGCCCAGCGTGGCCTTCCCCGCGATGGCGAGCCCGATGTGGATGGCGAACTCGCCGTTGCGGTTGACGAACTCCTGCGTGCCGTCCATGGGGTCCACGAACCAGCAGCGCTCGAAGCGGCTCGCGCCGGAGGTGTTGTCGGACTCCTCGGCCACGACACCGTCGGAAGGAAATGCGTCGCGCAGCGCTTCCACGATGAAGGCGTTGGCGCGCTCGTCGGCCTCGGTGACGGGCCCCATGCCTCCCGCCTTGTCATGGACGGCGAAGGGCGTGGCGTAGACCTCCAGGAGGATGGCTCCCGCCTGGCGGGCTACGCGGCGGGCGATGTCGAGTTCGGCGTCGAGCGGATGCATGCGGTGGCCGAAGTCTGCCCCTCCGTCCTCCTCCAGTCACGGGTCAGCGAGCCTCCAGGGGAAGGTCGACGACGAAGGTGGCGCCCTTCCCTGGCTGGCTTTCGACGCGAATCGTCCCGCCGTGCGCTTCCACGAGCCTCCGGGTGATGAAGAGCCCCAGCCCCAGACCTCCGTAGTTGCGGGACGCGGCGCGCTCGAAGCGATCGAAGATGCGCGGCTGCGCCTCCAGGGGAATGCCCACGCCATGGTCCTGGATGCGGATGCGGGCACCCTCCCCGACGCGTGACACTTCCATGCGGATGGGCTCGCCGGCGCCGTACTTCATCGCGTTGGTCAGCAGGTTGATCATCACCTGCTCCATCCGGAGCCGGTCCCATCGCCCCAGGACGGGCGTGGGCGCCACCAGTTCGAACACGCAGCCCGCACGGCCCATCTGTCCCCGCAGATGGCCCGTGACGTCCCGGGCCACCGCCACCAGGTCCATGTCCTCGAGCCGCAGGTCCACCTGGCGCTCGTTGACGCGCGACACGTCCAGCAGGTGCTCCACCAGGTGCGACAGACGCCGGAGCTGGTCCCCGAAGACATCCAGCAGGGCGGCCACCTTCTCCACGGGAAGCTGTCCGGACTCCTGCCGAGACAGGGTCCGAGTCAGTTGCTGCACACGCAGCTTCATGGAGGTGACGGGCGTCTTCAGCTCATGCGAGGCAATCGACAGGAACTCGTCGCGAGCGCGGATGGACTCCTGGGCCTTGCGATAGAGCTCGGCGTTCTCGATGGCAAAGGCTGCGCGCTGCCCCAGTTCCTCGGCCAATGAGCGCTCGCGTGGGCCATACGGACGTCCCGGATGCGCCGCGACAACGGACAGCACGCCCAGGATGGGGCCCCGCGCTCGCAGCGGGACATTCAGGGATGCCCGAGCGCTCAGTGCCCGCACCGCGCTCCACCGTTCGTCTCGGAGCCCATCCGGGTCCAGCAGGCCCATGGCATCCGGAGACGACTCCGAATGTCCCGTCTCCAGCACCCCATAAGGACCATCCCGCGGACCGGAGACGGGGGGATGGGTCTGGAGGAACTCGCGAACGGTGCGGCCCCCTTCGGGCGAACTGGCGGCGACGGCCACGGGGCGCAGCGCCGCGTCCTTCCCCAACAGGGAGACGACGCACAGCTCCCCCAGGGTGGGGACGGACAGCTCCGCCACGCGCTGGAGCGTGGTCTCCGAGTCGAGCGACGTCACCAGCGCCTGGCTGGCCTCCGACAGGAAGCGCTGCCCCAGCTCCATCTGCTTGAGTTCGGTGACGTCGGTGGAGATACCGCACAGCGCATAGAGCGTGCCCGACGAATCGATGAGCGGGAACTTCTGCGTGAGGTGGGTGTGAACGCCGTCTTCCAGGGGGATGCACTCCTCCCGCTGGACGAGCTCCCCGGTGGTGAAGACAGCCTGACTCGTCTCATGGAAGCGCGCCGCCTGCGGCCCGGGGAAGATGTCCGCAGTGGACTTCCCGGCGACCTCCTGCAGCGTGCGGTGGAAGAGCCGCTCCCACTCGCGGTTCACGAAGATGTAGCGCTCCTGCCGGTCGAGGATGAAGAACACGGCGTTGGCGTTGTCCAGGATGGCGCGCAGCCGCTTCTCGCTCTCGGCGAGCGCGTCCTCGGCGCGCTTGCGCTCCGTCACGTCGGTCAGCACCGCCAGCGACCGAACCATCCGGCCCGACGCATCCCGCTCCGAGATGGCGGAGAGGAGGACGTCGAGCACCTCGCCGTTCTTCTTCACAATCTGGTACGGCACGTCCTTGCAGACGCCCGTCTTGAAGAACACGGGCAGGACGTGCTCGGTCGCATACCGGCGAGACTCCGGCGTAAAGAAGTCCACGGAGCGACGGCCCAGGACCTCCTCGCGCGAATAGCCCAGGGTGCGCAGCCAGAACTCGCTGACGCTGACCAGCCGGCCCTCCGCGTCGATGGAGTGCATCATCGCGGGCGTGTACCTGTAGAGGCTCCGGAACTTCTCTTCCTCCGCGCGAAGCGCTGCCTCCGCCTGTTTGATGGCGGTGATGTCCCGGAACACGGACGCCGCGCCATAGACGTCACCCGTCGAGTCGGTGAGCACGCGCGCGCCCACCTGCAGCCAGAGGCCCTTGGGGTGGCGAGCGTTGCGTACGTAGACCTCCGCCTGGTCCACCGCCTCGCCATGCAGCAGGGCACGGCTGAGCGGCAGCGTCTCGACGGGATAGGGCGTCACGGTGTCGGGGAGGTAGAGCCCGAAGTACTTCGACCACTGGGACACCGGCATCTCCGGCGGAGGCAGCGCGCCGAAGATCTGCTGGGCCATGGGGTTGAGGAGGACGAACCGGCCGTGCCGGTCGACCACCGTCACGCCATCTCCCATGTTGAGGAAGATCGCCTCCAGGATGCCGAGCGGGATGCCGCCCTCGCCGTCCGCGAAGGCATGCCCGCCAGGACGCGTGCCATCGTCGCGGGCGAGCGGAGCCGACATCCCGGTGCTGTCATCCAGGTGGTCCATGGGAGGGTCGCGTCCAACGCAAGGAGGCAACGAGGCGCCCTCCCCGTTGGCGTGCCTCCCGTCCACCAACGACTCCTGGACGCCATTCCTCGTCAACAATGTTGCCTCGTGGCCACGCCGCCAAGCCGCGCACTCCGACGAGGCCAGCGCTCGGTGAAGAAGCCCGTTATAGGAAGGGACCATTCCTTCCCTTGGAGCCGCCATGCCCGTCACCCTCCGTCCCGCCAAGCCCTCGGATGAGCCCTCCCTGGGGCGCATGGGCGCGGCGCTCGCCCGGAAACACCACGCCTTCGACGCCGCGCGCTTCATGCTCCCAGAGGACGTGGAGTCGGGCTTCCGCAAGTGGCTGGGCAGCGAGGCCGGGAAGCCCGACGCGGTCGTCCTGGTGGCGGAGCTGGACGGCGAGGTCGTGGGCTATGCCTACGGCCGCGTGGAAGGCATGGACTGGAATGCCCTGCTGGACCGCAGCGGCGGCTTCCATGACATCTGGGTGGACGAGAAGGCCCGTGGCGCGGGCGTAGGCGTCCTGCTCGCGGAGGAGATGATGAAGCGCCTGACGGCCCTGGGCGTGCCGCGCGTCGTCCTCCACACCGCCGCGCAGAACGCGACCGCACAGCGCCTGTTCGCGAAGCTGGGGTGGCGCCCCACCATGGTGGAGATGACGCGCGAGGCGCCCCCTCGTGACGCTACTGAATGATTCGCCGCATCGTCGGGGGATGGGCCACCGCGGCCTTCTGGCTCGGCGTCAGGCGCATGGACTTCAGCGACGGTGCCTGGGACGGTGGCAGGCCCTGCGCCAGTCCGAAGACGAAGCTGAAATCCGACGCGATGCCCGTCTTGCCAGCGAGCGTCGCGTTCCGGTGACAGACGATGCAGTTGCTCGCCTGGGGCCCCTGGCCGAAGTCCGCGGTCCGCTGGATATAGGTCTCCATGGTCGTGTTGGCGATGGCCACTGACCCGGAGGGCGTGGGCGCGGCGAAGGGCAGCGGCGCCTTCACGGGCTTCGTCGGGCTGGGGCTGGGATTGGTGGACCAGAGCACGTTCACCAGCACGTAGTGCTTCCACACCGAGTCCGGGAAGTGCATCGCGATGTTCTGCTGGACCAGTTGATTCACCCGCTGCGCCATCGGGTCGATGGGCGTCAGTCGCGTCACCTGGATGGGCACGGGCCCCGGGCAGCCGCCGCCAATGTGGTACGGCGGCGGCACGTTGGGCTCGCACCCCACCGTCACCTCCGTGGACTTCCCATCCGCCGCGCAGTTGGCGGGCACCGTCAGCGTGCGCGGCGAGCAGGCGGCATCGAAGAAGTTCCACGCGCCCGTCCCCGCGTCGGTGCCCTGGTCCGGTGCATTCGCCTCGTGTTCGAACGTGGCCCAGATGATGGACGGTTGGGACTGGGTGGCATGGATGATGTGCAGCCCCACCAGCGCCACGGTCGCCGTCCGGCACCGCTGCGTCGACGGGTCCACCACCACGGCGGGCGACAGCTTGTAGGTGTTCCAGCGCGCGTCGGAGGGATTGGGCACTTCCATCCACGCCGACTTCAGCTCGATGGCGCCCACCGAGCCGGGGGCTGGCTGGTACGCGCCTTGTGGCAGGACCACGGGCACGCCTGAATCCACCAGGGCCAGCTGGTTCGCCGCGTTGTAGAGACCCGCGTCGACGATGTAGTCGTATTCGGGCTGGTTGACCTTCACGTCGTACCAGACGTTGGTGTCTCCGGGCGCCCCCAGCCACGCGGGCGAGCCGTCGAAGGGGAACGCCTGGTTCGCGCTCCCCGGGAAGAAGTTCTCCGCGAACTTCGACGCGACCATCAACGGCAGGCGCTCCCGGGCCTGCGCCACGGAGAGCCCCGCTTCCGCCAGACACGCATCCGTGATGCGTGCCTGCGTGCCCCAGGCGGGAGGCGCGCCCCCGTCCGGCAGGAAGAGCTGGCCGGTGCTCATGTACGTCTGCCATTGCACGGGCTCCAGGTCCCCGGGGGTGCCAAAGCCAGCCATCCCCCCGTCCATGCCGGACTCGGGCCAGTTCAACGCGATGAACTGCTGCCAGGCGAAGCAGTTCGCGTCTTCCTGGCCCACCACCTGGCTGAAGTCCGGAGGCACCTCCGGGCCGAGCTCCAGAATCTGCTGGCTGCCACAGTTGAACTGCGGTGGAGCGCCGGCGGGGGCTGCATGGGCGGGAGCCGGAGCCCCCGTCTCCGCCTGGGCAACAGTCCCTCCCGGAGGCGCTTCCCGGGAGGCCCTGTCCCTGGCACAGCCAGCGGCGAGCAACAGCGACGCCAACGCGACGCCAACGCGATTCTGGAGCACGGGCATGGGCACGCTCGCGGGCCTACCGGGAGGCGACGTGCAGCGCCGAGGGGAACGGCGTCGGTGTCTTCGTCTGCCCCGCACCGGTGACGAAGACACCCCGTGGGCCCGGCGCCGCGTCCGCCTGCACGGAGACCAGGATGCGGATGGCCGCCACCGGCCCGGGATAGGTGTTCCCGGGCACCGCGTAGTCCACCGACTTCATGTCCTGCACCTGGACGGTGATGCCGCCCCCGTCGACGGCCACGGTCGGCAGCGCGGAGATGTCGGGCAGCAGCGCGGTCAGCAACATGGGGACATTCGTGTCACCGGCCCTCACCGTCGGGGCAATCAAGGTGCTGTTGCTGGCCAGGTTCATGGGCACGCCCATGAAATTGGGCACGTTGGTACCGGCCAGGGCGCTGAACACGCTGGAATGGAAGAGCTGGAGCGGCTGCGCCAGCTCCGTGGACGGCACGCCCACGCAGTCCTGTACCGGCGCGCGGGATGGCTGCGCCAGCCCCATGCCGGTGATTTGCATGAGGAAGGTCTGCGCCACCTGCCCGGCCCAGCGAATCTTCTGGCCGTTGATGGTGATGTCGGAGACGGTGTAGCGCTTGTTCGGCGGTACCCGGAAGGTGGCGTGCAGGATGTAGTTGCCCGGCATGGGCCTGCCATCCGGGTCCGTCAGCGACGAGGTGCCTCGGACGATGGTCCAGAACTCCGCCGCGTTCGTCTGGTCCGGCGTCTGGTAGCCAGAGAAGTCTGGCATCTGGATGTAGAGCCCGGGCGGATTGGCCAGGGTGGCCTTGTTTGACGGCCGCTGCGGATTGGGCGGCGCGACGAGCTGATTCACGGACAGCCCGATGTGCGGGTCGCTGTTGCGGGCGGGCTGGCCATACTGCGCGCAGCAGATGAGCGTCTGCGGATTGGAGTTGCCCACGGGACGCGGCACCGTCGCGGCCGACGCGAGCCCGATTTCCGTCTGGAGCGTGTTGGGCGTGCTCGTCAGGTGCATGGCGCCACCCTCGCTCGCCGTGGACACCGGCCCGCTGTTCCACCGGTTGAGCGGGTTGTACGCGGGGCGTCCCGTGGACGGGTCCTCCACCGGCCGTCCCGTGGACGGGTCCTCCAGATACAGGTCCTCCAGCGCGATCTGCCGCTTGCCCAGGGTGGAGCGATACAGCTCCAGCACCTTGTTCGGGTCCACCGCCCACAGCGTGTTCCAGTACTCCGGATTCTCACACGTGAAGTCGATGCGGAGGATGTTGCCCTGGCTGTCGCGCTCGACGCTCCACTCGCAATATTCGTCCTGCCAGCCCCGAGGGCCGAAGGGGCCGTAGTGGCTCACGTCCCCGGTACAGGGATTGGTGATTTGCGGCAGGTCCGAGAATGGCGTTCCATCCTTCGTCCGGCCCGTGTCCGCCAGGGCCAGCAGGTCCTCCTCCGGTAGCACCAGCCCCTTGGCATTCGTCCCACCCTGCCCTCCGAAGTAGAAACCCAGACGGCCGGGGAACGCATTCCATTGGATGGCGGCGTAGCTCCCCTGCGCCGTGTCCGTCTGCGCGGGGTTGAAATACCAGGTGTTGTTGGCGGAGTTGGACATGTTCCACGGGTTGCCCGTGATGCCCTGGTCGGTGAAGCCCGTGAGGTTGAAGTTCCATGCCTCGTTGAGCTTCTTCTGTGCTGTCGGGTCCTCGGGGAAATCAATCTGGTTCGCCGGGGCCAGGAAACGATGCACGCCATCGGGGGAAGGCTTTGCCATATCATGGACTCCTTTTTTCGACAGCCATTGACGCCAACCCTTGTCGTGCATGAATGACTGCCTTTCAAGACACCCCTTCACTTCTCATGAACAAGCGTCCGACAGAAAACCCGACTTCTGGACTAAGGGAAAACCGGGGCGGCCCGCAAGAACAGCTGCAATCACCCGCATCCCCGCACGTACTGCGCGAAATGAAGGGGAGGTCTGAATGAGATGGCTGAGCACGCGCCTCACGGGCGTACTGGTGGCATGGGTGCTGGTGGCACCGCTGGCGGAGGCGGCGAACCGGAAGCAGGAGGTAGACCGGTACATCCATGGGTTCCACCAGAAGGGCATGTTCAACGGAACGGCGCTCGTAGCCACGGAGGGGGGCATCCTCCTCAAGAAGGGCTACGGCTCCGCGAACCTCGAGTGGAAGGTGCCCAACGCGCCGGACACGAAGTTCCGCATCGGCTCCATCACCAAGTCCTTCACGGCAACCGTCATCCTGCAGCTCGTCGCCGAGGGAAAGCTCCAGCTCGATGACCCCATCACGAAGCACCTGCCGGACTACCGGGGCGACACCGGTGGGCGCGTCACCATCACCCACCTGTTGAACCACACCTCCGGCATCCCCAGCTACACGTCAGCCCCCCATTTCCGGGCCGACTCGGTCAACCCCTATGGCGTCGCGGAGTTCGTGAAGAAGTCCTGCAGTGGCGACCTGGAGTTCGAGCCCGGCACGAAGTACGCGTACAACAACTGCGGCTACTACCTGCTGGGCGCCCTCATCGAGAAGCTCACCGGCCAGACGTATGCGCAGGCCGTGCAGGCGCGCATCTTCGGGCCACTGGGCATGAAGGACTCCGGCTATGACGTCACCGCCACGGTGCTGCCCAAGCGCGCCAGCGGCTACACGCCCAGGCCGGGCGGGTACGTCAACGCGCCCTACATCGACATGGGCCAGCCCTATGCCGCCGGCTCGCTGTACTCGACGGTGGAGGACCTGTACCGCTGGGACCGGGCCTTCTACGGCGACACGCTGATGCCCGCGGAGCTCAAGCAGAAGATGCTCACCCCGGGCCTTCAGCACTACGGCTTCGGCTGGGCCATTGCCCCCGTGCAACTGCATGACGGCAAGACGAAGCTTCCAGGTATCTTCCACAGCGGCGGCATCAACGGCTTCTCATCCCTCCTGGTCCGCCTGCCCGAGCGCAAGGAGGTCGTCATCCTCCTCGACAACGCGACCCACGGCGACCTCCAGGAGATTGCGGGCGGCGTGCTGAGCATCCTCCATGGCATCGCCCCCCGGCAGGCCCGGATGCCCATCGGCACCGTGATGATGGAGTCTCTCGGCAAGGGCTCCACCGCCGAGGCCATCGCCAACTACCGCGCGCTGAAGAAGACGAAAGAAGCCCAGTACGACTTCAGCGAATCGCAGTTGAACACGGTGGGCTACCACCTCTTGCGCGACGGGCGCGTGGTGGATGCCATCGAGGTGTTCAAGCTCAACGTGGAGACGTTCCCCAAGGGGGCCAACTGCTACGACAGCCTCGGCGAGGCCTACGCCGCCCACGGCGACAAGGAACAGGCCATCGCGAACTACCGCAAGTCCCTGGAGCTGGACCCCAAGAACGAGAACGCGGTGAAGATGCTCAAGGAGCTCGAGCAGCCCGCCGCGACGCGGTAGGCCGCGAGCCTTCCGACGAAAGCACCGTGCCGGGTGCCGCCAGCGTGGGCGGCACCCGGAAGCACGCCAGGGACTACTTCCCCTTGGCCTGCTCCTTCGTCCATGAGTCCTTCAGCGTCACCGTACGGTTGAAGACGGGCTTGCCCGGCTTCGAGTCCTTCGGGTCCACGTAGAAGTACCCGGTGCGCTCGAACTGGTAGCGCGACTCCACGGCGGCATCCACCAGCATCGGCTCGACGCGGGCGTCGCGCAGCGTCTGGAGGCTGGTCGGGTTGAGGAACGTGGTGAAGTCCTTGGAGTCGTCCGCGTCCGGCGCCTCCACGGAGAAGAGCCGGTCATAGAGGCGGACCTCCGCGACGGGCGCGTTGCCGGGTACCCAGTGCAGCGTGCCCTTCACCTTGCGGCCATCCGGCGCGTTGCCGCCGCGCGTGGCCGGGTCATACGAGCAACGCAACTCCACCACGTTACCCGCGGCGTCCTTGATGACCTGCTCGCACTTGATGAAGTACGCCGAGCGCAGCCGCACCTCCTTGCCGGGCGCCAACCGGAAGAACCCCTTCGGCGGGTCCTCCATGAAGTCGTCCGCCTCGATGTACAGCTCGCGCATGAAAGGCACCTGGCGCGTCCCCATCTCCGGCTTCTGCGGATGGTTCTGCACCTCCAGCAGCTCCGTCTGCCCCTCCGGGTAGTTCTCCAGGACCACCTTCAACGGGCGCATCACCGCCATGGCGCGCGGAGCCGTCTCGTTGAGGTCCTCGCGGATGCACAGCTCCAACAGGCTCATGTCGATGAGCTGCTGCGCCTTGCCCACGCCCACGCGCGTGGCGAAGTCCCGGATGGACGCCGGCGTGAAGCCACGGCGGCGCAGGCCGGTAATCGTCATCATCCGGGGGTCATCCCACCCGGCCACGAAGCCCTCCGTCACCAGCTTGAGCAGCTTGCGCTTGCTCATCACCGTGTAGTTGAGGTTTAGCCGGTTGAACTCGTACTGGTACGGCCGGTCCCCGCTGACGAGGTTGTCGACAATCCAGTCGTACAGCACGCGCCGGTTCTCGAACTCCAGCGTGCAGATGGAGTGGGTGATGCCCTCAATCGCGTCCGACAGGCAGTGCGCGAAGTCGTAGAGCGGGTAGATGGGCCACGCGTCGCCGGTGCGGTGATGGTGCGCGTGACGGATGCGGTAGATGGGCGGGTCGCGCAGCACGGGGTTGGGCGACGCCATGTCGATCTTCGCCCGCAGGGTGTGCTGGCCGTCGGAGAACTCGCCCGCGCGCATGCGGTGGAACAGGTCCAGGTTCTCCTCCACGGAGCGCTCGCGGTACGGACTGTTGCGCCCCGGCGTGGTGAAGTCGCCGCGGTACTCGCGAATCTCCTCAGGGGACAGGCTGCACACGTACGCCTTGCCCTGCTTGATGAGCTGCACGGCGAAGTCGTAGAGCTTCGGGAAGTAGTCGGACGCGAAGAACTTCCGGTCCTCCCACTCGAAGCCCAGCCACTTCACGTCACGCTGGATGGCCTCGACGTAGTCGGTGTCCTCGGTGACGGGGTTGGTGTCGTCGAAGCGCAGGTTGCACTTGCCTCCGTATTGCTGCGCCAGCCCGAAGTTGAGGCAGATGGACTTGGCGTGGCCGATGTGGAGGTAGCCGTTGGGCTCGGGCGGGAAGCGGGTGTGCACGCGGCCCGCGTACTTTCCCGTCCGCTGGTCTTCCTCGATGATTTCCTGGAGGAAGTTCAGGCCCTGCGTTTCGTTCGTCGTCGTCATGATGGGGGCGAATCCTCGTGAAGCAGCCGGGGGCCGGCAAGGGATTCCTGCTCCAGATGCCGCCGGCCGGGCCTCCGGGACGAAGATGGACGTCCCGAAGCCGTGCAGGGGAACCCCCGGGGGGGCTCATTTCATCCCCCCGTCCGGAAGGCGGGGGACCGGGCCCCTCTCCCTCTGTCAGAGCGACGAGAGCAGGGACTCCCAGGCCTTGAGGGCGCGGTCGGCGGACAGCTCCTCGGAGCGGCGCCGGGCCCGGGCGGACAGGTCGGCCCGGTGCACGTCGTCCTGGACGATGCGCGCCAGGGCGTCCGCCAGCGCCTGGGGCTGCTCCATGGGCACCAGGACGCCGTGCTTGCCGTGCTCCAGCACCTCCGCGGGGCCGGAGGGGCAGTCGGTACTGACCACGGGGCAGCCCAGGGCCAGCGCCTCCAACAGCACCATGGGCAGCCCCTCGAAGCGCGAGGACAGGGCGAAGGCCGCCGCCCGCCGCATCAGCGCATGGGGGTTGGGCGCGAAGCCCGGCAGGAAGACGGAGTCCTCCACGCCCAGGGACTTCACCAGCGCCTTCAGCTCCGCCTCCAGCGAGCCTTCCCCCAGGATGAGCAGGTGCTGGTCCACCCCGGCCTGACGCATCAGCGCGTGGCTCCGGATGAGCACGTCGAAGGCCTTCTGGTGCTCCAGCCGGCCCACGGCGATGACCACGGGCTTGCGGAAGATGGGCTCCGCCCAGGCGGGCAGCGGGTGCTCACCGGCGGCGCGCACCCGGTCGCCGTCCACGAAGTTGGGGATGACGTGGAGCTGCTCGGGCCGCACCGGCACCAGGTCCCGGAAGGCCTTCGCTGAATCGTGGCCGCACGCGACGATGCGGCTCATGCGAGGGTAGAGCCACCGCAGGCCCCAGAGCTGCCGCCGGGGCTGCTCCAGGTGGAAGGCGCCCCAGTCGAAGTGAATCATGCCCACCACGGGCTTGCGCAGCAGCCGCCCCGCCAGGCACGCCAGCAGCGCCGCCCGGCCCTCCTGCCCCGCCACGATGACGTCCACGTCGCGCGCCTCGCGCACCAGCCGCCAGAAGAAACGCGGCAGCATGCCCCGCCGGTACTCGAAGGCGTCGGTGCCCCACACCACCTCGGTGCGCTGTGGAATCCGGTCACTCTGGCTCTTCGGATGGGGCCGGTGGTGGAAGAACATCTTCGTGTCGAACTGACTGGGGTCCAGCCCCGTCAGCACGTTGCACACGGACCGTTCGATGCCGCCCGAGCCCAGGAACACCAGCGTGAACAGCACCCGCTTCCGAGCGGCTACTGGAGGCGCCTCGCCCTGTGTCGTTACGAGCATCACCCGCACTCTCACGTGCTTCGAGACACCGCGGTCCAGGACCTTCGGAGTGACAGGACTCCCCCCGGCTCCAACCTGACCCACCCGCGGTGTAACCAACTTGCATTCGCTCCGCCACCCCCTCGGCTCAGCTAGGGTTCGCTTTATTCCAAGCCAATCCCAGATATCCGTGAAAACACGCACTCAATTCCGCTGTCTCATGGCGCTGGCGCCCCTCTGCGTGTTGCTCGCCGCGGCGGGATATCTCGTGGTGAACGGTCATCGCATTGGCCAGGGCCTGCTGCATCCGTCGCCCATTCCGGTGACACGTCCCCCGGCGGAGCCGGCGTTGTCGCCGCTGGAGGACGTGGCCTTCACCACGTCCGACGGGGTGCCGCTCAAGGGCTGGTACGTGCCTTCCCGCAACCGCGCCGCGGTGGTGCTGGTACACGGCTTCGCGGACAACCGCGCGCAGTTGCTCTTCGAGGCCCGGACGCTCGCGGGCGCGGGCTACGGTGTGTTGCTCTTTGATTTACGCGCGCATGGCGAGAGCGGCGGCGACACGGTGACGTGGGGAGACCGGGAGCGGCGCGACGTGACGGCGGCGCTGGATTTCATCTCACGGCGCCCGGACGTGGACCCGGGACGGTTGGGCCTCTTCGGCTTCTCCATGGGCGGCACCACGTCGCTCCTGGTCGCCAGCGAGGACGCGCGGGTGAAGGCGGTGGCCGCCGCGGGGGCCTATCCCGCGCTGGAGGCGGACATCTACGCGGGCTATGGCCGCTGGGGTGCGATGAGCGCGGAGCCGGTGCTGTGGACCCTGCGCCGCGCGGGTGTGACGGTGGACGCGGTGCGCCCCATTGACGGGATGTGCCGACTGGGCGGCAGGCCGCTGCTGCTGGTCAACGGCGACGTGGACCCGGACGCGCCCGCGAAGCTCCAGGCCAGCCTCTTCCAGGCCGCGTGCGAACCCAAGTCACTCTGGGTCGTCGAGGGCGCGGGCCATGGCCAGTACGCGCGTGTGGCGCCGGAGGAATACGCGCGCCGGCTGCTCCAGCACTTCGGCGCGGCGCTCCAGGCCCTGCCTCAAGCCTCCTCGGGCGGCGCCACCCACTGAGGCGCCGCGTCCAGCGCGGGCCGCTCCTCCAGCAACTCGTGCGGGCGGAAGGCGCCCTTGTAGCGCAGGGACGCGCACGCCAGGACGCGGTAGCCCAGGTAGACGTGGGGAATGCCCCGCGCCTTCGCCAGCTCCACCTGGTGCAGCACGTTGGCCGTGCCCAGCGACAGGTGCGCGTAGGCGGGGTCGTAGAAGAAATACACGGCGCTCCAGGCGCGCGGCGTCTCGTCGCAGATGCCCACGCCCACCAGCCTGGGCCCGCCCTCCGCGCCGTCGTCGTACCACGCCACCTCGCGCGCGGACGGGTGCGGATAGGAGAACTGGAGCGAGTACTCGCGCGCGGTGATGGGTGACGGCTCCCATTCGCGCACGGCCTCGCGCTCCGAATGCCACTGGCGATACAGCGCCAGCCGCGCGTCATCCACACGCGGCGGCCCCACCTCCACGCGCAGGTGCGCGCACGCGGCACGCGCCCGGCGCTGGCTGCGGTTGGGCCGGAAGCCCTCCACGGGGATGCGCAATGACACGCAGGCATTGCAGCCCACGCAGGCCGGCCGGAAGTACACCAGGCCGAAGCGGCGCCAGCCTCGCACCAGCAGGTGCTCGTACTCCTCCGGCGTGACGTCCTCCAGCACGAGGTTTTCGAGCGAGGCCTCCCGCTCCGGCAGGTAGCTGCAGGCCCGGGGCGACTCGACTTCGTGTGCCAGGAGGAACGCCATGTGTGGCCTGTTCCTGTCGCGACCGTCGTCCGGCGTCAAGTCTGACCCGGTGACCCGAAGCCACCACTTCCGGGCGAGCCCCCGCTTCTCAGAGGGAAAAGCGTCGTCCGCGGCACGCCCGTCTGCCCAGCCGTCAGGCTGGCATGACGTCTGCACAACCAACGGCCAGCCTCGCGGAGTCGAGGCAGGAGGATGACCATGGCCCGCCACCGCACACAGCCTTCGCTGAACCGCCTGTCGCATTGGGATTTCGGTCGAGCGGACAGGCAGGTCCGTGCGGCCACTGGCAGCCATGACTGGGTGGTTGTGAGCGCCACATCCCCCTCCCGTCCGAGTGGGAACCGCCAGAATCCGGACATTCCTGTCCTACTTGCGGCGGTCCGGGCACAGGTCGAGTGCGACCCGGAAGAGGTGGATGGAGTGGATTTCGACCTGGAGTTCGCGAGCTACTGATGTGACGGGGTGGCGCGCGGGCGTGCGGCTTCTCAGGCGTGGCCGCCAACGCGTATAAGTCCGCTATGTCCGTCATTGACGTCTCGGTGGTGATGCCCACCCACAAGCGGGAGAAGGAAGTGGTGGAGGCCATCCGCTCGGTCCTCCGCCAGGAAGGGGTGAACGTCGAGGTCCTCGTCCTGGACGACACGCCCGAGGGCACGGCGCGCGAGGCGGTGGAAGGGCTGAAGGACGAGCGGGTCCGCTACCTGGTGAACGATCCACCGTCGAAGGGCCGCCCGGCCGTGGTGCGCAACCACGGCGCCACGCTGGCCCGCGGGCGCTACCTGCACTTCCTGGATGACGACGACATGCTCGCCGAGGGCGCGCTGCACGCCATGGTGAGCGCGCTGGACGCTCGGCCGGACGCGGGCGTGGCGGTGGGCTGGGTGGTGCCCTTCGGCGACGACGCGGACTGGCTCAAGGACAAGAGCGAGTACTTCGAGTGGGCCGCCCAGGTGGGCGCCAGCACCCCCAACAGCGCGTGGACGGTGGCCCACATCCTCTTCCGCGGCACGCTGTATGTGAACTCCGCGTGCATGGTGCGCCGCGAGCACTTCGCCCCGCTGGGCGGCTTCGACGCCACCATCCCCGTCTACGAGGACGTGGACTTCTACCTGCGCGGCATCCGCGCGTTCGGCCACGTCTACGTCAACCGGCCCATCCTGCACTACCGCACCGGCCGGCCGTCGCTGATGCACAACCTGGGCAAGGACGGCACGCTGGTGGTGCAGTCCAACGAGATGATTCACGGCAAGTACCGCAAGACGAACGGCATGCTGGAGTACCGCCTCATGCAGGCCGCCCTGCGGGTGCTGCCCTTCGAGGTCGCCCGCCGTCTGCCGCTGCGCCTGCGCAACCAGGGCCGCGCGTCATGAGCCTCAAGAGCCGGCTTCTCGGGACGGCCAGACGCCAGGTGAAGCAGACGCTGCGCCCGGTGCTCCAGCGGGCCATGGCCCCGGCGCGCAACCACATCCCCGCCTCGCACTGGGGCCTGCGGGACGTGCCCGGCCAGGGCCTGAGCCTGGAGGGTGTCCCGCTGGCGCAGTTGGTGGAGCGCTGGGGCTCGCCGCTGCACGTGGTGCACATGGCGGCACTGCGGCGCAACGCGGAGCGCTTCCTCGCGGTGCCTCCGGGGCGCACGGGCGGCTGTGAAGTCTATTACTCGTACAAAACGAACCCGGTGCCCGGCGTGCTGTCCTTCCTGCACGGCCTGGGCGTGGGCGCGGAGGTCATCTCCGCCTACGAGATGTGGCTGGCGCTGAAGCTGGGCGTGCCCCCGGAGCGCATCGTCTACAACGGCCCGGTGAAGTCGGAGGCCTCCGTGCGCGAGGCCATCTCCCGGGGCATCCAGTTGCTGGCCGCCAACCACGCGGAGGAGATAGCCGTCTTCGCCCGGCTGGCCGCGGAGCTGGACCGCCGCCCGCGCGTCGCCGTGCGGGTGACGACGAACAGCGGCTGGTCCGCGCAGTTCGGCACGCCCATCGCGGGAGGCGCCGCGCTGCGGGCCTACCAGCAGGCGCGCGGCTCGAAGCACCTGGACGTGGTGGGCCTGCACGCGCACCGTGGAGAAACCATCCGCACGGAGGGCGACTTCACGGCCTTCGTGGAGTCGGTGCTCGACTTCACGGACACGCTGCACCAGGAGCTGGGACTGGACTTGGAGGTGCTCGATTTGGGCGGCAGCCTCAACACGCCCACCGTCGAGCACATCGCCGAGCGCGACTGGCGCCTCAACCTCACCTTCTTCCGCGACGTGCCCGCGCCCGACCCGGCGGCGTCGCTGTCCATCGACCGCTACGTGGCGCTGGCGGTGGAGATGGTGGAGACGCACTACGCGCGGCGCGGCCGGCAGCGTCCCCGCATCTTCCTGGAGCCGGGCCGCGCCATGACGGGCGACACGCAGCTCTTGCTGGGCCGCGTGCACGCGCTCAAGGCGGGGGAAGACAGGACGTGGGCGGTGCTGGACGCCGGCATCAACCATGCCGAGTGCGTGCGCAACGAATACCACCAGCTCTTCCACGTGAACCGGCCGGACGCGCCGGCCGACAAGGTTTACACGGTGGTGGGCCCCATCTGCACGCCGGGCGACACGCTCTACCACGCGAAGCGGCTACCCGACCTGCGCGTGGGGGACACGCTGGCCATCATGGATGCGGGCGCCTACTTCGTGCCCTTCGCCACGTCCTTCTCCTATCCCCAGCCGGCCATCGTCGCGCTGGAGGACGGGAAGGAGCGGCTGCTGCGGCGCGCGGAGACGTTCGATGACCTGGTGACGTTCGACGCGCTGGACAGCCGCGCCGCGCTCACCGGTTGAGCACCATCATCCGGATGAAGGCCCGGGGGTGGCGCGCGGAGCCGTAGAGAATCTGCGCCACCTCCACCGCGGTGGGCATCAGGTCATCCGAGTCGATGAGCGGGTCCACCGCCACGTCCCGGTGTGACGCCAGCCAGCTCCGCCACTGGCGGGCCTCGTCCTCCGGCAGCGCACCGGACAGCCGCTGGAGGTTGAGCAGCATCTCCAGCGCGATGCGGTTGCAGAACACCTCGCCGTTGCCACGCCAGTCACGCGCGGCCCGCAGCTCGCGGCGCAGGGCATCCCGGTCCCCCAGCGCGGCGTGGTAGGCCAGGAGCGGCAGCGGCAGGCCCCGGGCGATGTCGAAGCCCATCTGCCCGTAGTAACGGGGGTTGAAGTCGATGAGGAGGAAGTCGTCCTTCGTCTGGATGAACTCCACCTCGAAGACGCCGTGGTAGCCCAGGCGCTTGCACAGACGCTGGAGCCCCGCGGCCAGCTCCTCGCGCACCGGGGCGGATTCGAAGCACACGCCCACGCCCAGCCGCCGCGGACGCTGGAGCACCTTCATGGCGCCGCGCACCTCGAACAGCTCGCCCGTCTCGTCCACGAAACCAGAGAGGCTGTAGATGCCCTCCGCCGCCTCCGGGTGGAACTCCTGCACCATGGGGCGCGACACCGCGGGGTCGAAGCGCACCAGCATGGGCGCGTACCCGTCTCGCGAGAAGGCGCGGTACTCCTCCGCGAGCTGCTCGGGCGCCTGCACCGGCTGCCCCTTGCGGTGGGTGGAGTAGAGAATCTGCGTAGTGGGCTTGATGAGGACGGGGAAGCGCGCCTCGCGGGACACCACGTTCAGGTCCGCTTCCGATTCGGGGAACCAGGTGCGCGGCAGCTTCAGGCCCGCCGCCTGGCCCGCCTCGAAGAGCTTGCGCTTGTTGAGCAGGCCGTAGACGGCGTCGATGCCCGGGTCGTAGAGGTGGAAGTACTCCGACAGCGCCTCGCGGTGGACGGACACCAGCCACGCCAGCTCATCGCTCGTCGGATAGAGCACGTGCCGCATCGGCTCGCGGCGGCCCAGGTCCATCAGCCACTCGACGAAGGCCTCGGCCTGGGACTCCGGAGGACACTGCACGCGGCGGCCCACGAAGCGAGACCAGCTCGCGGGCCCCAGCTTGCCGGGGTCCGCCACCGTGACGTCAATGCCATTGCGTCCGAAGCAACGCGCGGCCGCGAGCGTGCCGTAGAAGCCCGCGGAGAAGAGCAGCACGGACGGACGGCCCTCCATTCGAACCTGGGGTGCCTGCTCCAACATGACAGTGTCGTTCTCCCGCTGCGTTCCCGGCACGCCTCACGCGAAGGAGAGGAGGTGCCGTTTCAAGTCCTGGTCGCGGCGAAGGATAACCGCACGCCCCCCCACTTGGCTTCCCTCGGCTGCGCCCTCTCCTTCTCTGAGAAAGACGCAGTCCCCTGTCGTCAAAAACAGACGCCCCCCTTGGGCCTCCAAACAACGTAGCCCTGGGACAAGAGCCACGGGTCGGTCGCCACTCCCTCCATGCGTGCGGAGAGCCCCAGCGCGGCTTCGCGAAACGCATCGGGTGGGTGCGTATGGCCCAGGGTCCGCGCCTGCTGCCAGGCGGCGCTCCATGCGGAGAAGAAGTCATGGATGGGCTCCCCCGGACGTACCCGGCGGCGCAAATCCCGGGGCAGCCAGTCCCGGAAGAGCATGGGCGCAAAGCCCAGGCTGAAGTCGGTGTGGAACAGGAGCGCTTCGCGCAGCGGCAGCTCCGCGCCCTCCCCAACGCCGCGGCGCAGCAGGTGCGCGGCCATCACCGCGCCCGTCGCGTCCGCGCTCCCCTCCACCAGCAGGCCCGACGGCAGCAGGTAGCGGGTCAGGGTGCGGTGCACCTCGGGGACACGCTCGGGGGCGCCCTGGCGGAGCAGGTTCATGGCCCGCACCAGCCGGGCGGGCTCGTCGGGACGAAGGGGCAGCGCGAAGCCGCCCTCGCGGAAGGACGTGCGGGCATCCGCGTCCGCCTGCGCCGCCCGAGCGCGCTCCGCGTCCAGCTCCACGCCCACCACGGCGAGCTCCGGGTTGAGCGCGCGAAAGGCCTGGGCACTCTCCAGCGTCGTCCACGGGTGCTCGCCGAACCCCACGTCGACGAAGACCGCGTGGGCCCAGGGCCCGTCACGGCGTTCGAGCAACGGGCGCTCGAAGCGGCACAGGAACGCGTCCAGCGCGCGCAGGCGCCCGCGCGACGTCCGTCCCCGTGTTTTCGTGTCCAGCGGCGGCATGGTGCGCTCTTGGGTGAGTCTGGCGTGGTCGTCAAGCCCACCCCGCTCCCTCCCCCCGATTTTCGCCGGACACGGCGGCCCCCTAGAG
>NZ_SRLV01000093.1:0-35427 GCF_006518205.1 Myxococcus sp. CA005
ACCCCGCCCTGCCCCACGAAGAAGATGAGCCGCGTGGGCGGCAGCGGCGGCGCGGCGATGGGCGGCATGGACGGCGCGCGCACCAGCGCCGGAGGCCCTTCGGCCGCGGCGAACTCCAGCGCCTTGGTCTCCTTGCCAGCGGCCCACGCCTTGGCGAACAGCGCCAGGCCATCCAGCCCGCGCGGCGCCACTTCACGCCGGCCCAGCAGGTGCACCGGCACCGTCTTGTCCAGTGCCTGGAACTTGCGGACGTGGGGGGCCTGTAGGCCGCGACGGCCCTGGCACGCGGGACAGCCGTCCTTGTCCTCGATCTGATTGACGACGATCTCCGTCACCGGCAGCCCGCGCTCGCGAAGCTGGGTGAAGAGCATGCGCGTCTGCGCCTCGGGCACCGGCTCCGCCAGCGCCACCAGGTGGAAGGCCGTGCGCGCGGGGTCCTTCAGCAGCGCCAGCAGCTTCTCCGCCTTCTGCCCCACCTGCTCCAGGAAGCCGGGCGCCTCGGCCGCGGCCGCCGCCTTCTTGCCCTTCTTCGGCGGCGCCTCCGTCTTGTCCCCACCGGCCTTCACCAGGCCCAGGAACTTGCGCAGGCTCGTCGGCAGGTCGAACAGCCGCAGGGTGTGGCTGGTCGGCGCGGCGTCCACCACGATGCGGTCGAACTCCTCGCCCTCCAGCAGGTCCACCACGTGGAAGAGCGCCACCAACTCCTCCAGCCCCGGCACGGCCTGCTGGTACAGCTTGCCCATGTCGTCTTCCGACACGTGCGTGCCCTTCGCCGCGGCCTTCGACAGCGCTGGCAGGTAGGAGGCCAGGAAGGGCTTCATCAGCGCCGCCGGCTCCACTTCCAGGCCGTACACGCCGCCGTCTCCCTTACCCGGGACCAGCTTGGTCGCCTTGGCCGGGAGCTTCTTCTTCACCAGGTCCGACAGGGAGCGGACCGGATCCAACGACACGAGCAGCACCCGCTCCTTGGGCGCATCCTCCGACAGCCTCAACGCATATGCCGCCGCGAGCGTGGTCTTACCTACCCCGCCTTTGCCGCCGAAGAAGTGAAGTACTCGCGCGTCGCTCATTGCGTTGTGGCCTTCCTTGTGCCCCCCCGCGGCACCCGATGCACACTCCGGGGCGCCCGAATAGATTGGCGCCGCTGGAGTTGCCCGAGGCGTGGAACATGTACGGCCGGGCACTCCCTGTGGGTGGGAGACCCCCCAAGAATCCCCCGTCCGGAGGTCAAAAGTCAAGAATTGACGGGGGTTTCGCGGCGGGGTCGCCGCCTGGACGGGCGTCCCCTCCGAGCCAGGCCAAGAGCCCGGAACCCGAAGGGGATTTCCTACCTGTGAGGTCAGCGGATGACGAACGAGTTGGTGCCCATGGCCCCCATCGCGCCGTCACTCCCCTGCCCGCCCAGGGGGCCGCCGCCACCGCCGCCGGGCGCCTGTTGCGCGCGGGCCTCGGCCGCGTAGCGGTTGAGCTTGTTGTAGAGGGTCTTCTCGCTCACCCCCAGCACCTCGGCGGTGCGGGCCTTGTTGTTCCCGTTCCGCTGGAGGCTGCCCAGGATGTACTCGCGCTCCACCGCGTCCAGGCTCAGCCCGAAGGGCAGCCGGAAGGTGTGGCGCTCCGGGCTCTTGCCGGCCATGTCGGGCGGCAGGTGCTCGCGGGTGATCAGCTCCCCGTCGCACAGGATGACGGCGCGCTCCACCGCGTTGCGCAGCTCGCGGATGTTGCCCGGCCAGTCGTAGTTCTTCAGGACCTCCATGGCCTCCGGGTGCACGCCGCTGACGCGCTTGCCGGAGTCGCCGCGGAACTTGTCCACGAAGTGCTGCACCAGGATGGGGACGTCATCGCGGCGCTCGCGCAGGGGCGGCAGGTGGATCTGGAAGACGTTGAGGCGGAAGTAGAGATCCTCGCGGAAGCGCCCGTTCTTGATCTCCTGCTTGAGGTCACGGTTGGTGGCGCAGAGCACGCGCACGTCCACCTCGATCTCCACCTTGCCGCCCAGCCGGCGCAGCTTGCCCTCTTCCAGCACGCGCAGGAGCTTGGCCTGCAACTCGATGGGGATCTCACCCAATTCGTCCAGGAAGAGCGTGCCGCCGTGGGCCATCTCGAACACGCCGGGCCGCCGCTGATCAGCGCCGGTGAAGGCGCCGCGCTCGTGGCCGAACAGCTCGGACTCGATGAGCGTGGCCGGGATGGACGCGCAGTTGATGGCGATGAAGGGCTTGTCGCGGCGCAAGGACAGATTGTGCACCGCGCGGGACACCACTTCCTTGCCCGTGCCGGACTCGCCGCTGATGGACACGCTGGCCTTGGAGGGCGCCACCTTCTCCACCAGCTCGATGACCTTGCGCATGCCCACGGACTGGGCAATCAGGTCCGACGAGCCGAGCTGCTTCAGACGCCGCCGCAGCGTCTGCACCTCGCGCATCGTCTCTTTCTTCTCCAGCGCCCGGTCGATACAGACCTTGAGCCGCGCGGTATCCAGCGGCTTGACGATGAAGTCGTAGGCGCCCTCGCGGATGGACTCCACCGCGGCGTCAATGGTGCCTCGCCCCGTCAGGAAGACCACCGGGCAGTCCGGCAGCTCCTCCTTCAGGTTGCGCAGCAACCAGAGCCCATCCGTCTCCGGCATGGCCAGATCCGACAAGACCACGTCCGGCCGGAACTCGTTCGCCTTGCGAAGGGCGTCATGCCCGTCGAATGCGATCTCGACCTTGTGCCCCCAGGCACTGAGCATGTCCGCCAGCGCCTCACACGTGTCGCGTTCGTCATCCACGGCCAGGATTCGTGCGCTGCCCAAGTGAAGACCTCCCGTACTGCGTCGTGACGCGAAGTTGTCGTGACTCGAAATCAGAAGCCGGCCCGCCTGGATGAGACGCTCAGGCGCGGGAGAAACTCAGGCGGCACAGCCCCGCCCGGACGTGCAGGTCAACGCCCAACTGTGAACAGCGCAGTTGCAGCGCGGCCACGGCTTCGGGCAGGGGCTCGGGGCAGGCGCCGGCCGAATCCTCGACCTCCAGCACCGCGCTCGTCTCGTCCCCCCGCACCGTGACGCGGATCGAGCCGCCATTCTCCGCCCGGCGGAAGGCGCGCAGCAGCGTCTGGATGAGGAAGAAGCCCAGCTCCGACGTGTCCTGCAGACGGATCTGGACGCCCGCCTCCACCGCCGCCTGGACCTGGACGCGGCGCTTGCGGCCCTCGTGCCCCAGCACGCCCAGCGCCCGCGTGGTGGCCTCTGACAGGTCCGCCACGCCCGGCACGCCGCCTCGGAAGACGACGAAGTCGCTGAACAGCTTCAGGATGCCATCCACGCGCTGGATCTGATCGCGCATGGCCTTGAGGTTCTTCTCCTGCGACGGCGGCACGCTCCCCGTCTCCACCTTCAGCTTCTCCGACAGGACCTCCAGATGGATGGCCAGCGCGTTCAGCGGATTGCGGACGTCGTGCAGCAGGCTGTCCATCAGCGTGGGGACGGCCAGATACCGGGCCGCGCCCACCACGGGCTGCGGCGCGTCCTCAACAGAGGGTGCACTATTTGACATTGCTGTCGAGGTAACCAACTGGAACTCCTCGGGATTTTCCCTGTTCCACCCCCGCCGCCGCCCAACCGGAGCCAAGAGTTAGGGAGCCGTTCCCACATCGTCAACCCTGGGGCGGTAATTCTTGCCGGAAGTGGCAAATTCCCCATGCACGGCGCGGACTTACGTCCGCCCGCGAGTGTTTCTCAGGTGACGATTGAGGAGCGCGCGAGATCCGCGCGGAAATGCCCGTACTGCCCCGCGGTGCGGGGCGCTCAGACACCCGAGGCGGGAGGCCGGGCGGCATCGCCCAGACCCACCAGGTCCAGCTTCAGCCGGGCCGCGTACTCGAAGATGCGAGGGTCCCGGTAGAACTCGCCGAACACGATGCGCACCAGGCCCGCGTTGGCGATCAGCTTGAAGCACGGCCAGCAAGGCGAGGCGGTGGTGTAGATGGTCGCCCCGTCGATGCTGACGCCGTTGGTGGCGGCCTGGATGATGGCGTTGGCCTCCGCGTGGACGGTGGCCACGCAGTGTCCGTTCTCCATCATGTGGCCCACGTCATCGCAGTGCGGCAGCCCGCGGATGGCGCCGTTGTAGCCGGTGGACAGGATGGTCCTGCCCCGGACGATGACGGCGCCCACGTGCTTGCGATCACACGTGGCGCGCGAGGCCACCTGCGTCGCGATGTCCATGAAGTACTGATCCCACGAGACACGTCCGGCCATCCCACGCCTCCAGTCCGGCGGATGTACCCCGCTCGCGCGCGGTGTCGAGATTCCTGCCAGCCGGCCAAGGCGGACCTGGGACACCGCGCGAAGTCGCTAACGCCCGGCGGAGTGTGCGAGTCCACCCTCCGTCGCGGGCTTGCGCGCCAGCAGCCGGCCAAAGCCCTTGGCCTGGAGGAAGTGGCGCACCTTCGCGCTGGGTGCGGCGAACGTCTCTCCGGGCATGGGCACGTCGAAGCTGTAGTTCTCCTCCTGCACCTCGAAGTCCACCTTCGCGGTGCGGTAGCCCTCGACGATGGCCAGCAGCCGGCCCGTCGTCAGGCTGAAGATGCCGCCGCCCGACGCGCCGTAGCCGATGGGGGCGTCCGTCTTCACCATCTTCGGGCGCTGGGATGCCTTGTCCCATTCGACCTGGGACAGCATGCCGCCGGACAGCGACAGCGCGCGGCCGAATGGCGAGGCGGCCACCACCACGTCCTCGCCCAGCTCCAGCTCCGCGTCGTCCGCCAGCTCCACCGCGGGCAGGTCCAGCCCCGGCACGCGCACCAGTGCGAGGTCCAGGTCAGGCACCTCGCCCATCGCCACCACCTCGCCCCGGTGCTCCAGCGACTCCGCGCGGCGGTCCACCAGCACGCGCAGCTCCGGAGCCTCCATCCCGTCCATGGCCACCGCGTGTGCGTTGGTGACCACCCAGGCAACCGTGGCTCCGTTCGCGTCCCGCTCGGCGCCCACCACCACGCCCGACGCCGTGCTGAGCACCCTGCCCTGCGAGGCCAGTTGCAGCCGCACGTTGTGCGGGAGGATGCGCCGCACCTGCTCCTTGCGCGTCATGCGCGGCACGTCCGGCACCGCGATGACACGCTCGACGACGGGCGCCACCTGGGATGCGGGGGTGGCGGCGGCCGGCTGAGACGGGGCACCGGCGCACGACACGAGGGCGAGCAGGGCGGGGGCGCCCAGGAGGAAGCGGGTCATCGACTCTCCGGTCTGGGGGGGAAACGGATGCAGCCAGTACAACTCCCTGGCAGCCCCCATCATCCCGAGCCCTTTCCGGCTTTGAAAGCAGGCGTCCAGGCGGGCCCCGGACGCCTGCCCGGTCACGCGTAGCGCTTCTTCATCAGGAAGAGGATGGCGTCCTTCGCGCACGACTCGCAGTAGCCGTAGCGCTCCGCCATCGTCTTCAGCGTGCTCTGCACCTGCGTCTGCTCGCGCGCGGTGAGCTGGTTGCGGTCCTCGGACAGGTACTTGAGGACGTTCTCCTTGTTCTTGCGCAGCACACGCTTGCGCTCCTCGAAGTAGTGATCTCGCAGGCGCTTGAACATGTCCGGGAAGATGCGGCCGTAGTCCATGACCGCGTCCGGGTTGTCCAGCCGGTGCGCGCCGATGGAGGCGATGAGTCCCCGGCGGAAGTCGGCTGCGTCCTCGCCGCGCGGCATGATGATGACCTCCACCTCCACCATGCGCTGCTCTTCCGGCGCCTCCATCACCCCGGTGACGCGGTTGCGCATCTTCTCTCCGCGCACCCAGTGGCTGATGGTCTGGATGTAGCGCTCCACCAGCTCGCGGTACTGCCCCTCCGACACCAGGCCCATGGACTCGCGCACCTCCGAGTCCACCCGGTCCAGGTACTCCGCCTCCGCCAGCCGCACGAAGGCGTCATGGTCGTGGTAGCCGTCCACCACCTCCTGCAAGAGGAACTCGTAGACGCTCTTGTCCTTGCAGATGGCGGACAGCTCCTCCAGCACCGCCAGCGCGTTGAGGCACTTGTAGTCGGTGTTCTGCGCGGCATTGAAGAGCGCCGTCTTGATTTCGCGCGCGCTGGCGCCCGAGCGCCCCTCGTAGTTGGGGTACGCGTCCGACTCCGTGAACAGGTCCTCGCGCAGCTTGCGCAGCTCCTTGGTGTTGGCCAGGCTCAGCCGGTCCGGCGGCGCGCCCTCCTCGTAGAGGTGCAGCTTCTCCACCGGCGTCACCTGGTCGATGAGCTCCTTCACGTCCTGCGGGTAGCGGTCCGGAATGGGCTTCTTCAGCCGGGTGAGCACCGCCCACATGGCCGCCACCTCCGTGGCATGGGGCGCCACGTGCTTGCCCACGGTGGTGGAGGTGATCTGCGCGTCGTAGATCTGCTGCTCGGTGCGGTAGCGGCGCAGGTAGGGCACGCGCACCAGTTCGATGCGGCCCTTGAAGGACGCGAAGTCCGGCAGCTCCTTGAAGGCATTGAGGTGCTTCTCGTTCGCCGACGCGATGAGCACCTCGTCGAGCTGGAGGACGAAGGGCTCCAGCGGCACCTCGCCCGTCTCGCTGAAGCCCAGCAGGTACTTGAAGGCCTCCAGGGGCCGCTTGAGCAGGTCCGAGTACTCGATGAGGCCGCGGTTGGCGTGGACCAGGGGGCCGTGCGGCTCGAAGAGCACCGTGCTGTGCAGCGGCGCGGGCACGTTGAGCTGGGTGCGGTCCGCGGTGAGCTGCTGGACGACGGCGTCCACGCTCATCTGCGGCTCCACCGTCACCGTGCCCACCTGGTAGCGGCGCGACACATAGAAGCGCTCCACCTGGACGTGGCGCATCACCTTCAGCCAGTCCCCGCCGTAGGAATTGAGCAGCGCGGTGTAGATGCGGCGGCACTTGGAGCACAGCTCGCCGTCCCGCACGTAGTCGGACAGGATGAAGTCGCCACTCTCCCCGTCCCCGTTGCCCAGGCCCTTCTTCTTGAGCGCCGTCTCCAGCAGCCTGCGGCGCTCGCCGGGCGGGACGGCGAAGAGCGGGTGGTCCCGCAGCTCGCACGGCATTCGCAGGTCGATGGACTCCGCGTCCAGGTGCGCGAAGGTGGTCATCTCCCCACTGGCGGAGTCCCGCTCGCCGAAGCCGATGGAGCCCTTGATGAGCTTCTCCGACGGGAACACCCAGGCGAGCCGGTAGAGCGCGCCCTGGGGCAGCCGCGAGTACGCCTCCATGCCCGCCTTCAGGGCATTGACGAGCGTGGACTTGGCGCTGCCATTGGGCCCATGCAGGAGGATGAGCTTGTTGATACGGCCGGCCCGCACGAAGTTGCCGAGCAACCGGTAGATGGCGTTCTGCACCTCCTCCTGGCCCGCCACCCGGTCGTCCCGGTCGCTGCCGGGTACGTCGAAGACCTGGAAGCGTCGGATGGTGCCAGTGGGGTGCGGCACCGTGGTGGTGCCGAAGTGGTCCATCACGTCCCGCAGGTACTGCGCCGCGTTGCGGGCCTGGCCCTTCGGGTCGCTGAAGAAGAGGGAGAGATACTCCTCGAAGGAGAGAATCGACCGGTTCTTGACGAAGTCGGCGTTCACCTGCGCGCCCACTTCCTGCAGATAACCCTTCGCGTCCAAGTTGACTCTCCTCTGGTCCGTCGTCCACCACCAAGTTTTCCGCCCGGGCTACCAATGTCCAGCACCCCGGACGCCATTGTCGGCTGGGGCACGCGCTGCTGGCCACCGGGCGGGCACAGGGAGCGCTACGGCGCCCTCCAGGGGAAGCAGGGAGCCCGGGTCCGCATTCCCGGGGAGCAGCAAACGCCGCGGTGTGTGAACTCGCGCGCGGCGCGAGGGTGCGCTACGGTCTTTTCCTTCCTCTGCGGCCTACCCACCCGGAGTCCAAGCAAGATGCACAAGGAGCCCATCATCGGCATCGACCTCGGCACGACCAACTCGTGCGCGGCGATCGTCGAGGACAGCGGGAACGTCAAGCTCATCCCCTACAAGGGCGGCGAGTACACCATCCCCTCGATCTTCGCGATCGACGACAAGGGGAACGAACTCATCGGCTACGAGGCCAAGCGCCAGTGGCAGCTCAACCCGCGCAACACCGTCTACGGTTCCAAGCGGCTGGTGGGCCGAGGCTTCGGCAGCGAAGTCGTCGACACGATGAAGCAGGTCGTGGCGTACAACATGCGCCCCGGCAAGCAGAGCGACGTCATCCTGGACGTGGGGAAGAAGGAGTTCGCCCTCCAGGAGATCAGCGCCAAGATCCTGGGGAAGATCCGCGAGGTCGCCTCCAACTACCTGAAGATGCCCATCAAGCGGGCGGTGGTGACGGTGCCGGCCTACTTCAACGACCGGCAGCGCCAGTCGGTGAAGGACGCGGGCAAGCTCATCGACCTGGAAGTGGTGCGCATCATCAACGAGCCCACCGCGGCGGCGCTGGCCTACGGCGTGGGCAAGGGGCTGAAGGAGAAGGTCGTCATCTACGACCTGGGCGGCGGCACCTTCGACGTCTCCATCATCGAGATCCGTGACCGCGTCTTCGAGGTGAAGGCCACCGGCGGTGACGTCTTCCTGGGCGGCATCGACTTCGACAACGCCATCATCCACCACGTCCTCAAGGACTTCGCGGCGAAGACGGGCCTCGACCTCGCCACGGACCCGGTGGCGATGCAGCGCATCAAGGACCTGGCCGAGCGCACGAAGATCGACCTGTCCGCGCGCGAGGAGGTCCCCTTCAACATCCCCTTCATCACGATGACGTCCCAGGGCCAGCCCCTGAACATCGAGATGAAGTTCAGCCGGAAGATGCTGGAGCAGCTCACCAACCAGCTCGTGGACCGCACCCTGCAGATGGTGGCGCGCGTGCTGGTGGACTCGGGACTGTCCACCAAGGACGTCGACGAGGTCATGCTCGTGGGCGGCCAGACGCGCATGCCCATCGTCCAGGACCGGCTCACCAAGTTCTTCGGCAAGCCGCCCAGCAAGGGCGTGCACCCGGACGAGGCCGTGGCGATTGGCGCCGCGCTCTACGCGCACTCGCTCCAGGACGACACCAACCTGCGCATCCAGCTCCTGGACGTGATTCCCATGGCCATTGGCCTGGAGAAGGCGGGCGGCGCCTTCCACACCGTCTTCCCGCGCAACGCGTCCATCCCCAATGCCAAGCAATTGCTGGCCACCACCAGCATGGACAACCAGACCGAGCTCGCCGTGCGCATCTTCCAGGGCGACAACGAGCTGGTGGCCCGCAACGACATGCTGGGCGAGTTCACCTTCTCCGGCATCCAGCCCGGCCGCGCCGGCGCCGCGCAGGTGGAGATCACCTTCGACGTGAACGTGGAAGGCATCCTCACCATGCGCGCCCGCGACCCGGCGTCCGGCCGCGAGATGAAGACCACGGTGCGCGTCAGCAATGCCTGATTGAAGTCCCCTGCCCCGCTCCCGTGCGCAGGGAGCGGAGCGCCCTCGACCACCCCGGCCTTCCGCAGCACGGAACAGCGGGCGCGGCCCCTCAGCCGCCCTGCGTGGTTCCCCGGCCTTCTGCCGCCGCGTCCGGCGCCAGGAAGGCGGTCGCATCGTCGGGGCCCGGTGAGCCGTGGCCCTCGTCGCGGGCCAGCTCGAAGAGGCCCGTCTCCACGGGCGACAGGCGGAAGCGTGACGCCGCGCGCGCCTGGGCCCGACCGCTGACCAGCACCTGCCCACGCCCGGCCCTCGCCGCCAGCCGCGCCGCGGTATTCACCACGTCCCCCAGCACGGTGAAGTCCAGCCGGCCGGAGGCCTTCGCCCCCACGCTGCCGGCCACCAGGTCGCCCGAATCCAGGCCCATGCAGACGCCATGCGCGTACGGTGCGCCCTCGCCGCCACGCGACGCCAGCGCGCCGAGTTGCCGGTGGATGGCGTGGCAGGCCTCCAGCGCCAGGTCCACGTGCCCGGGGCCTCGGAAGACGGCCATCACCGCGTCCCCCATGAACTTGTCCACGATGCCGCCGCGCGCGAGCAACTCCGGGACAATGGCCTCGAAGTTGGCATTGAGACGGCGCAGGGACTCCGGCGGCGCCTCCTGGTGCAGCACCGGCGTGAAGGCATCCACGTCGATGAACACCACCGTGCCGTCCACCCACTCGCCCGCCATGGCATCCGAGCCCTGGAGCAACGGCGGCAGACGCTCCAGCACCGCGCCCGGGACGAACATGCGCAGCAGGCCGTTCTCCTCCGTGTAGCGCACGGTGCGGCGCAGCTCGCGCACGTGCTTCAGTGTCTTGACGAGCGTCGCCTCCAGATCCGGGAAGTCGATGGGCTTGGTGATGAAGTCGAAGGCGCCGCGATTCATCGCCGTGCGGATGTTGTTCATGTCGCCATACGCGGAGACGATGACCACCCGGGTCAGCGAGCTGATCTCCCCCACGCGCGACAGGAACGTCAGCCCATCCATGCGCGGCATGTTGATGTCGCAGAGGACGACTTCGATGTCGGGATGCTGGCGCATCTCCTCCAGCGCCTCCTCGCCGTCCGCGGCGAAGAGGAACTGGTAGACAGAGCGGCGGATCTGCTTGCGGAAGCTCTGCTCCATCAGCACGACGATGTCCGGCTCGTCATCGACGACCAGGATTTTCGCCGGGCGCGACGGCCGGCCCGCATCCACCGCGCTGGTGAGGGCGGAGGCCAGCTCGTGCGCGGACTGGAAGCGGTGCGCGGGGTCCACGTCCAGGGCGCGCGCGAAGAAGGCGTCCACCTCCATGCCCAGCTCCGGGGACAGGCTGGAAGGCGTCGCGGGCGGCGGCACGTTGCCCAGGCGCATCTGCCGCAAGGACTCCAGGGGGAACGGGTGCTGTCCGGTCAGCGCGCGGTACGCCACCACGGCCAGCGCCCAGAGGTCACAGCGGTGGTCCAGCCGCGGCTCCAGCCCTCGGAGCTGCTCGGGGCTCATGTACCGGGGCGTGCCGGCCATCTCCTCCTCGGGATGCGGCCGGGCCGCGCCGCCCGACATCAGCAGCGCCAGACCAAAGTCCAACACCTTCACCTGTTCGCCATGCTCCGTGCGCGCGAGGAACAGGTTGGCCGGCTTGAGGTCGCGGTGGATGACGCCCGCGGCGTGCGCGGCGGTGAGCGCACGGGCCGTCTGCGCCACCAACCGCTCCACCATGGCCAGGGACAGCCGGCCGCGGCGGTTCAACAGGGCCTCCAGGTCCTCGCCCACCAGCCACTCCATGACGATGTAGGGCGTCTCACCGGAGAGGTCGCAGTCGTGAACCTGGATGACGTGGGGGTTCTGGAGGCGGGCAATCGCCTGCGCTTCCCATTCGAACTGCCGGCGAGCCAGGGGCGCGGGCGCGCAGTGGGCCGCCATCAGCTTGAGGGCCACGCGGCGCTGGAGCTTGGGATCCAACGCCACCCAGATGGTACCCATGCCACCGCCCGCCAGCCGCCGCTCCAGGACGTAACGGTCGCCAATGACTTGTCGCTCGGAGTGGGAGTCTTCGACCATGGGAAGCGGGAAGTGTCTCACACCGGCCCGTCGCAAGGTACTGCGGGCCGCCCTCTCCCGCGGCAGCCAGCCGCGCGGCGTCGACCGGTTTGTCACAACGCGCGTGCTACGGTCCCCGCCCCCATCCCGATGCGGCGCTCACTCACCCAACCTCCGGAGGCGTCATGCCCGAGACTGAATCCGTCCTGAAGCACCCCGCCCCCGCGGCGACCGAAGCGCCCCCGTCCCTCTCGCGTGAGGCGGACGGCCATGCGCTCCCCGGTCTGCACGTCCCACCGGGGCTCAGGCCTGGCATGCCACGCAACGCGATGACCACCAGCCCGGTGGAGTACGTCAACGAGCCGCTGCGAGTGCTCGTCGGCACGCTGCCAGAGGACCTGCAGGGTCACGTCTATGTCGCGGGGCCCAGCGTGCACGCGGGCTCACCGGCCCTGGCCTCGGACGGGCTCGTGCTGCGCCTGGACTTCCAGGTGGGCGGCGCCCGGTTCACCTCCGCCACCATGCGCACCCCCTCGCACTACGCGCGCCAGCAGGTGGACGCGGGCGCGACGGCGCGAGGCCCCCTGACGCGGCTGCTCAACCGCTTCCGCAAAACGACGCTGGCGGACGTGTCACTCACGCTGGGCCCGCAGGAGACGCCCAACACGGCGCCCTTCCTGGTCGAGGGCGAGCGGATGCTGCTGGTGACGACGGACGCGGGCCGCCCGTGGGCCATCCACCCCAAGACGTTGAAGGCGTACACACCGCTGGGCTACCTGCGCGAGTGGAACCGCGCCCTCCCCACGCCGTGGGCCTTCCCCCTGCTGCAGAGCACGGCCCACCCGGCCTTCGACCCCGCCGAGCGCCTGGGCCCACGCATCAACAAGGACCGGCCCCGCCTCTTCTTCACCAACCACGCGCCCAAGTGGCCCCTGGGCGCCGGTTACACGCAACTGGTGAGCTGGGACACGGAAGAGAACCGGCTGAACCACTGGAAGCTGATGGACGCGGCCACGGGTGAGCCGGTGGTGGCGTCGTCGCTGCACCAGATCGCCGCCACGCGGGATTACGTGGTGCTGCTGGACTCCAACTTCCCGATCAACTTCTGGCAGATCGCCGCGCAGGCGGCGGTGCCCTTCCTGCCGCGGGTGCAGCGCGCGGTGGAGTGGCTGACAGCGTCCCCCGCGGCCCCACAGGCGGTGTTCTGGGTGGTGCGGCGAGCGGACCTCCAGACGTCACCCGGGACGCTGGACCCGGAGAATCCGCCGTTCGTGTCCGCGCACCGCTTCCAGGCCGGAGGCGGCGGGCTGCACTTCGCCGCCATCTACGAGAACCCCGACGACGTCATCACCCTGGTCGCGGCGCACTCTCCCACCGAAGACCTGTCTCATACACTGCAGCCGGGCGAGCTGCTCATCAATGGCAACCGCGTGCAGGACTGGCAGGCGGGAATGCCCACGGCCGTTCCCGTCACGCGCAGCTCCATGGGGGTGCACCGCATCGACATGAAGCGGCTGCGCATCCAGTCCAATCTGTATTCGCATGACGACTTCACCTGGGGCCTGACGGTCTTCTCCAACGCCGGCCTGGTGAATGGCGAGTTGGAGGCCCACTTCCGGCTGCTGGGCCACGTGATGAACGCCAAGTTGCCGACGAAGGAGCTGGCGCTCTACCTCAACTCGGACGGCTTCACGGCGGACATGGTCCCCGAGGCGCTCTACCAGCTCTACAAGCCCGTCGTCGGGGACAAGTCCGCGCTGCCCATCCGCGATGGCCGCGCGGCGAGCTTCTGCAAGTTCTTCGTCGACTCCGGCCGCTTCGAGGGCTACGTGCTGCCCACCGGTTGGTTCGGCTTCGCGCCGCAGTTCGTCCCCAGCGCCCGGTTCCCCCAGGTGCCGCACTGGAAGGGCTACGTGGTGGCGCTCGTCGTGTCGGACCCGACGCCGGACCTGCCTGAGAACTCCACGGGCGACGAGGTCTGGATCTTCGACTCCGAGGACCTGGCCAAGGGCCCCATCTGCCGGCTGGGCAGCCGCAACTTCGACGTGGGCATGACGCTGCACACCACCTTCCTGCCACCGGGCCTGGCTGACCTCCTGGAAGGCCAGCCCCCGGGCAACGTGGCCCCGTACTGCGTGGACGTGCGGCAGGACCTCGACATGGACGCCATCGAACGGACGTACCTGGAGTGGCCCCAGACGATGCTCCCACGGGTGCCCCGCGTGCTGTTCGCCCCGTGGCGCCTGGGCGTGAAGTGGGCGTTGAACTTCCCGAAGCTGCGTCAGGTGCTCCAGGAGGACGTGTATCCGCACTTCCCGCGCAAGTGACTGCGTTCGCCGCAGCGCCTCAGCCAACGACGATGTTGATGATTCGCCCTGGCACGTAGACGAATCGGCGCTCGGTCTTTCCAGCGAGATGCGGGATGAGCTCCGGCTCTCGGTGGACGGCCTCGCGCGCCTCCGCCTCCGTGGCGTCTCGCTTCAGGCGCAGCTTCCCTCGGACCTTGCCGTTGACCTGGATGGCCATTTCGACGAGCTCGTCCACGGTCAACGCGGGGTCGTATTCAGGCCACGGCTGGAGGGAAATGGACTCGCTTGCGCCCCAGCGGTGCCAGAGTTCCTCCGAGAGGTGAGGCGCGAATGGGGAGAGAATCCGCGCAAAGACCCTGGCCGCCTCGAGCGGCACGCGCGGGAGCTCGGCCAGCGCGTTGGCGAGAATCATCATCGCGCTCACGGCCGTGTTGAAGCGCAGCGCTTCGATGTCCTCCCCCACCTTCTTCACCGTCTTGTGCAGCAGCCGCCGCGCGTCCTCGGTCAGCTCCGCCGGTGCACCACCCGCGTCCTCCGTCACGAACGCGAGCATGTTCCACACGCGGTCAAGGAAACGCCGCACGCCGATGACGCCGTTGGTCTGCCACGGCTTCACCGCCTCCAGCGGCCCCATGAACATCTCGTACATGCGCAGGGCGTCCGCACCGAACTGCCGGACAATGTCGTCCGGGTTCACCACGTTGCCACGCGACTTGGACATCTTCTCGTTGTTCTCACCGAGGATCATTCCCTGGTGGACGAGCTTCTTGAACGGCTCGGCGTGCGTGACGAGGCCGCAATCGAACAGCACCTTGTGCCAGAACCGGGCGTAGAGCAGGTGCAGCACCGCGTGCTCCGAACCGCCGACATACAGGTCCACCGGCATCCAGGCGTCGTACGCCTGCTGCGAGAAGATGGCCTGGGTGTTCTTCGGGTCAATGAAGCGCAGGTAGTACCAGCACGAGCCCGCCCATTGAGGCATGGTGTTGGTCTCTCGCGCGTACCACTTTCCGTCGCGCTGGAAGAATCGCCAATCCAAGGCGCGGGCCAGCGGGCCCGCCGGGTCCTCGCTGGGCTTGAAGTCCTCGAGCTCGGGGAGCCGCACCGGCAGCTCGTCCTCGGACACGGGCAGAGGCTGGTCGTAGCGAATGGTGTGGGGATGAATACGCGGGTCCGATGAGCCCTCCGCGAGCTCGACCGGGAAATAGATGGGGATCGGCTCCCCCCAATAGCGCTGGCGCGAGAACACCCAATCCCGCAAGCGGTACTGGACGCGCCGTGCGCCCAATCCCTCGCGCTCGAGGTGGGCGAGCATGGCCGCCTTGGCCTCGGGCGTCCGCAGCCCATCGAGGAAGCGCGAGCGCACCGCGACGCCGTCCCCCACGAATGCCTCCGTCCACGTGCCAGTCTCGTTCAGGGCGCCGTCGACCGAAACCACCTCGACGACGGGCAAGCCGAAGGCACGCGCGAACTCGAAATCACGCGCGTCATGGCCGGGCACGCTCATGATGGCGCCCGTCCCATAAGAGCCGAGCACGAAGTCCGCGACCCAGATGGGGAGGCGCGCTCCCGTGAGCGGGTGCAGCGCATAGGAGCCGGTGAACACGCCGGTCTTGGCTTTCGTGAGCGCGGTGCGGTCCAACTCGCTTCGGCTTGCGGTCGCTTCTCGGTAGGCCAGAACCTCGGCGCGCCGCTCCGCCGTGGCGAACCGCTCCAGCAGCGGGTGCTCGGGTGCGACGACCATGTACGTCGCGCCGAAGAGCGTGTCCGGACGGGTGGTGAAGATGCGGAGGCGGTCCGCGCTGCCCTCGATGGCGAAATCGACCTCAGCGCCCTCACTGCGCCCAATCCAGTGGAGCTGCTTCTCCCGCGTCTCGGGCCAATCCAGCCCCGAAAGGTCCTCGGCGAGCCGATCGGCGTACGCCGTGATGCGAAGCGTCCACTGCCGCAGCGGCAGCCGCACGACCGGGTGACTGCCCCGCTCGCTTTTCCCGTCAATGACCTCCTCGTTGGCGAGCACCGTGCCGAGCGCCGCGCACCAGTTCACCGGGAGCTCGGCCTGATAGGCCAGCCCGCGATCGAAGAGCTTGAGGAAGAGCCACTGGGTCCAACGCACGTACTCCGGGTCGGTCGTGGAGAGCTCGCGAGACCAGTCGTACGAGAACCCAAGAGACTTGAGCTGCCGCTTGAACGTCGCGACGTTCTTCGCGGTGGTATCCGCCGGGTGGGTTCCCGTTTCGAGCGCGTGCTGCTCCGCGGGCAGGCCGAACGCGTCCCATCCCATGGGATGAAGGACATCATATCCCCGCATCCGCAAGTACCGCGAGACGATGTCCGTGGCCGTGTAGCCCTCCGGGTGCCCGACGTGCAGCCCGGCTCCCGAGGGGTAAGGGAACATGTCGAGGATGTACGCCTTCGGTTTGCCGGGGTGTCTGCGCGCCTCGAAGATGCGCTGCTCTTCCCAACGGGCCTGCCAGAGGGGTTCGATGTTCGCCGGGTCGTACTTCGGCCGTTCTGTGGACATGGCGCCAGTTACCACAACGGGCATGCCCAGTCAGCAGGCGGCAGAGCGGCTCTTCGGGTGGTCTGCTCCGCGATGATGATCGTTCTCAAGCCCGCCATCCATGCGGCCTCAAAAGCCAAAGCCAGACAAATGCTGGCTCACGTGAACAGCGCTACGTCGGCGGAATGACTGTGTCCACGATCTTGGCAGAGCACAGCACGGCAGGGAGCCCCGCTCCAGGGTGCGTTCCTGCTCCAACCATGTAGAGGCAGTCAACGTCCTCGCTCCGGGCCTGTGCCCGAAGGAACGTGGTCTGCCAAAGCGTCGGCGCGAAGCTGAATGCGGCCCCTTTAAAGGATCGCAGTTCGTCACGGAAATACTCCGGCGTCGCCATCCGAGACGTCATCAACTCCGAACCCAGCCCTGGCAAGACGGTCCGCGACAGTCGCGCCTCCAACTCTCGTCGGAAAGCCTCGGCCCGCTGCTTCCATTCCGCCCCTGTCCCCAGGTGCGGAACCGGAGCCAATACATAGAAAGCATCATGCCCTGACGGAGCCAGCGCCGCGTCTGTCGCCGTGGGCCTGTGGAGATAGAGCAAGGGGTCCGCTGACGGCTGTCCAGGGCCTTCCAGTCCTGAGAACATCCCCCGGAAGTCCTTGCCGAACAGCAGCGTGTGGTGCGCGACCTCCGGGTACTGACGCCGCGTCCCGAAGTACCAGAGGAACGCGCTCATCGAGTACCGAGCCCGGTTGATGCGCTCGTCCGTCCAGTGCTTCCGAACATGCCCCGGAACCAGGTACCGGTACGTCCACGCCGCGTCCGCGTTCGACACCACCACGTCCGCCGCCAGCCCCGTACCGTCCCCGAGCCTCACGCCCGTCGCCTTCCGCCCCTCCAACGCAATCTCAGTCACCTCGCTGCCGTAACGGACCTCGCCGCCCAGGGACTCCAGCAGTTCCACCAGACCCCGAACCAGCGCCCCGGTGCCGCCCACCGGGAAGAACGCCCCCCAGCGCCGCTCCACGAATTGAATCGACGTGTACACCGCGCTCGCGGTCGCGAAGGGACTGCCGCCAATGAGCAGCGGATGGAAGCTCAACGCCTGCTGCAACCGCTCGTCCCGGATGTGCTTCGACACCAGGCCGAACATGGACCGGAACGCCTCGTCCCGCACCAACGCGGGGGTGAAGGGCGCCAGACTCAGCACGTCCGGCACCGGCGTGCTCATCAGGGGCCCAATGCCCGCCTCGTACATCCGCTCCACGCGGGCGCACAGCGCCAGGAATCCCGCCTCATCCCGGGGAGACAGTCGCCGCACGGACTGGCGCATCGCCTCGCGGTCCGTGTGGTAGTCGAACGTGGAGCCATCCGGGAACCGCATCCGGTACAGCGGCGCCACGGGCCGTAGCTCCACGTGGTCCGCCATGCGTTGTCCCCCTAGCGCCCACAGCTCCTCCAGCAGGTGCGGACACGTAATCACCGTGGGGCCCGCGTCGAACGTGAAGCCGTCCTGCTGGAAGGCGTTCGCCCGCCCGCCCGGGCTGTCCATCCGCTCGAGCACCGTGACGCGCCACCCACGCGCCGCCAGCCGGATGGCCGCGGCCAATCCGCCGAAACCACTGCCAATCACGATTGCGCGTCGTTCACCGCTTCGTGCGGCCAGGCCAGCCTTCCCAGAGGGTCTCAGCACGGTGACTCGATCCATCGCACACCCGCGAGGCCCACTCCACTCCGTCCGCGGACAGGCATCCGGCCTCACATCGCCCGCGCTCTGTTGCGAGCCCCCAGTGCCAGGGCTACCCTCCCCGCCTCAACGGGGAGTGCGCTCCTTCGTGCACGGGTGGAAGCAATGATGGATGTGCCCGGCTACCGCATCGGCAGAGAGGTCACCACCGCAGGAGCCTTCCAGCTCTTGCGCGCCACACGCGAGGAGGACGGCGCCTCGGTCATCCTCAAGGTCCCCGACGCGGCGCGGCTCCCCTCCGCCACCACGCGGCTTCGCCATGAGTGGGAGCTGACGAACGCCCTGAGTCTCGACGGCGTCCTGCGGCCCCTGGCGTGGGCCGAAGCGCGGGACGGCGCGCCCGTGCTCATCCTGGAAGGCTTCGGTGATGCGACGCTGGCCCAACGCCTGTCACAAGGGCGCGTGGAGCCGCGCGCCGCATGCCGTATCGCGCTGTCGTTGGCGCGCGCCCTGGGTGCCATCCACGAGCAGGGCATCCTCCACCGGGACTTGAACCCCAGCAGCATCCTCGTGGGAACGGATGGCGAGTCCGTGAAGCTCACTGGATTCACCCTTGCCACGCGCAGGCCCCGCGCCGAGGTCGCTCCGCTCGCCCCCGAGCGGTTGGAGGGCACGCTCGAATACCTCTCGCCCGAAGGCACGGGACGCACCCACCGCAGCGTGGACTCGCGCGGCGACTTCTATTCCATGGGCGTGGTGCTCTACGAGCTGCTCACCGGACGCCGCCCCTTCGCGGACACGGATGCGCTGGGCCTCATCCACGCCCACGTCGCCCTCACCCCGGCTCCGCCCGTCACCGTCGAGCCCGGGCTCCCCCAGCCCCTCTCCGACATCGCCCTCAAGCTCCTCGCCAAGTCCCCCGAGGACCGCTACCAGAGCGCCTATGGGCTCGTGGCGGACCTCCAGCGATGCCTGAGTGCCCTGGAGGCCCCGGGGCCCGTCGCCCCGTTCGCCCTGGGCGCCAAGGACGTCCCCGAGCGCTTCGCCGTCCCCGAGAAACTGTACGGCCGCGAACCCCAGCAGGCGGCCCTGCGCGAGGCCTTCGAGCGCGCAGCCTCCAGTCGCTCCGGCTTCGTCCTCGTCTCCGGGGCCGCGGGCATGGGCAAGTCCGCCCTCACCGGGACACTCAAGCGCCCCGTCACGGAGCGGCAGGGCCACTTTGCGCGCGGCAAGTACGACCAGCTCCTCCGCGATACGCCCTACAGCGGCATCTTCGAGGCCTTCCGTGAGGTGGCGCGCGGACTGCTCGGCGAACAGGAGCAGGACCTGGAGAGCTGGCGACACCGCCTCCTCGAAGCCGTGGGCGGAATGGGCCGACTGGTGGTGGACGCGGTGCCTCGCATGGCACTGGTGCTCGGCGACCAGCCCCCCGTGCCCGAGCTGGGGCCCGCGGAGTCGGAGCTGCGCTTCCAACTGGTCCTGCGCAAGCTGGTGGCCGCGCTCGCCACGCGGGAGCATCCCCTGGTGCTCGTCCTGGACGACCTCCACTGGGCGGACAGCACCAGCCTCCAGTTGTTGCGGCTGCTCCTGACGGATCGGGACATCGAACACCTGCTCGTGGTCGCGGGTTGCCGCTCCGAAGAGCTGAGCCCCGACCATCCCGTGGAGTCCCTTGCCCGCGCGCTACACGACCACGGCACGCCGGTCCACCGCATCGACCTGGCGCCGCTGTCGCCCAAGGACGTGACGAGGCTGGTCGCGGACGTGTTCCCTCCCGCCGAGGGACAACCCGACGCGCAACTCGACGACCTGGTGCTGTCGCTGACGGAAGGCAACCCGTTCCACGCGGTGCAACTGCTGCGCACCTTCTACGAGCGCGGGCTGGTGCGCTTCGACGCGGAAGGCGGTGGCTTCCGGTGGGATGCCAGCGCGCTGCGTGGACAGGACTTCAGTGACGGCGTGGTGGCCCTGCTCACCTCCCGCATCCGAGAGCTGAGCTCTGCCGCGCAGGCACTGCTGCCCATCGCCGCGGCACTGGGCCATCTGTTCGACCTGCACAGTCTGGCCATCGTCCTGGAGCGTACGGATGAGGAGGCCGAGAAGGGGCTCGTCGAAGTGCTCCAGGCGGGCCTGGTGGCGCCCATTGACGACGCCGACCTCGACAGCGGGGGCACGTATCAGTTCACCCATGACCGCGTGCAGCAGGCCGCACTGGAGCTGATTCCGGCGGACGTGCATCCGGAGATCCATGCCCGCATCGGCCGGCTGCTCCTGCGGCACACGCCCCCGGAGCGGCTCGACGAAGAACTCCCGGAGCTCGTCAGCCACTTCCACCTGGCGTTGCCCGTGCTCCACGACGAGCAGGAGCGCCACCGCGTGGCGGAGCTGGACCTGCGCGCCGGCCGCAGCGCCAAATCCCGAGGCGCCTGGTCCGCGGCCCTGCGCCTGTTGAACACGGGCCTCTCCCTGCTCGGCGACGATGGCTGGCGGAAGGACCGGCGGCTCACCTTCGACCTTCACGTCGACGCGGCCGAAGCGGCGTACCTCGACGCGGACTTCGACCTGATGGAGCGGTTGGCAGCGGCGGCGCTGGCCCATGCGGTGGACAGCGCGGAGGAAGTCCGCGTGCAGGAGGTCCGGCTCCAATGCCTCGCACACCGGGGCGAGCACTCACGCGGCGTGGACCTGGGCCTGGAGGTGTTGCGCAAGCTGGGCCAGCCCCTGCCCGCGAATCCAAAGCAACCCCATGTGCTGGCCGCGGTGGCGAAGACGAAGCTGCGCCTGGGCCTGCGCAAGCCCGAGGACCTGGCTGCCCTCCCCGAGTGCACCGACCCGCTCCTGCTCGCCACACTGCGGCTGCTGGTGAAGCTGTCCTCCCTGGCCTTCATGGCCCGCCCGCTGCTCTTTCCGCTGGTGGTGCTCCGCGTGCTCCAGCTCACCATCCGCCACGGCGCCACGGGCGTGGCCGCGTTCGGCTACGTGGGCTACGGGCTGATGCTGAGCGTGCACCTGGGCAACCCCGAGGAAGGTTTCCGCTATGGCCGGCTGGCGCTGAAGACGCTGGACCGCTTCCAGGCGGAGAGCCTGCGGGCCATGGTGACCTTCGTCTTCAACCTCTTCATCCGGCACTGGAAGGAGCCGCTGTCCGCCTGCGTCGGCGACTTCCTCGCCGCCGCGCAGAAGGGCCAGGAGACGGGCGACATCGAATACTTCGGTTATGCGTCCAGCGCGGGCTGTGCCACTGCCCTCATCGCCCGGGACGGCCTGGCCGACGGTGGCCCGCGCATGGACCGGTACCGGGACATCCTGGCCACCCACCGCCACAAGAACGTGCTCTTCACCGAGTACATGCGGCACACGCTCGACTCCCTCACGGGTGCCTTCACCGGCAACGTGGAGGCCCGCGAGGAGGAGCTGGTCACGCCGTACCGGCAGCTCGACTACGGCAACGGCATTGCCACCTGCGACGTGCTACGCACCCTGCGCCGCTGGCTGTGGGGCGATGCGCGCGGAGCGCTGGAGAGCGCCGCGGCGGTGGACGCCCAGGTGGAGCTCATCGCCGGGCAGATCTACCTGCCCTGGTACAAGTTCTTCCAAGGCCTGGCGCTCATGGCGGTCCACCCGACGTTGGGGCCGCTGGACCGGATTCGCTCGTCACGGGCCATCGACGCCATCCGCAAGTCCATGCGCGGATGGGCCCGCATCGCCCCCATGAACTACGGCGCCCGCGCGGAGCTGCTGGACGCGGAGCGGGCCCGCCTGGACGGCCAGGGGGACTCGGCCGCGGATGCCTATGACCGGGCCATCCGGCTGGCGCGCCAGTACGGCCTGTCGCTCGACGAAGGCGTGGCCTGCGAGGCCGCGGCACGGTTCCACCTGACGCAAGCCCGCGAGCGCGTGGCCCGCACCTACCTGGAGGAAGCCCGCGCCGCCTACCTGCGCTGGGGGGCCCGCGCCGTCGTGGCTCGGCTGGAGCGGGAGCACCCCCGGCTCTTGCCGTCCGCCCCCACGCCCACGCGCACGGATGCCCCCACCGAAGCGTCACTGGCCGCGCTGGACCTGGCGTCCGTCATCAAGACGGCGCGCGCGCTGTCCGGCGAAATCGTCCTGGGCAAGCTGCTGCGCAAGCTGATGACGCTGGTCATCGAGAACGCGGGCGCGCGCCGGGGCCTGCTGCTGCTGAAACGGACAGAGGGCCTGGTCATCGCGGCGGAAGGCTCCGTGGACGGCGATGGCGTGGTGCTCGAGGCGCCCATCCCCATGGAGTCCTCCGCGTCGCTGCCGACCTCCATCATCCACTACGTGGTGCGCACCGGAGAGACAGTGCTCCTCCACGACGCCTCAGCGGAAGAGCCGTTCTCCGAGGACCCCTACGTCCGCAGCGCCCAGCCCAAGTCCCTGCTGTGCAGCCCGCTCTTGAAGCAGGGCTCGCTCACGGGTGTGCTCTACCTGGAGAACGACGCCACGCGGGGCGCCTTCACCCCGGAGCGGCTGGAGGTGCTGCGCCTGCTGTCGTTCCAGGCGGCCATCTCCCTGGAGAACGCCGACCTCTACGCCAGCCTGGAGGAGTACAGCCGCACGCTGGAGCGCCGCGTGGAGGAGCGCACCGCCGAAATCCAGCACAAGAACGCCGAGCTGGCGGAGACGCTCACCCGGCTTCAGGAGATGCAGCGCCAGCTCGTGGCGCAGGAGAAGCTCGCGTCCCTGGGCGCGCTCACCGCGGGCATCGCCCATGAGCTCCAGAATCCGCTCAACTTCGTGAACAACTTCTCGAACCTGTCCTCACGGCTGGCCGGCGAGTTGGAGGAGACGCTGAAGGGCCTGGCGGACCGGCTCGACAGCGAGGCCCGCGAGGACGTGCTGGAGACGCTCCAGGACTTGAAGCAGAACGCCCAGCGCATCCACAGCCACGGCACACGTGCCTCGGACATCATCAAGACGATGCTCCGGCACTCGCGCAAGTCGGAGGGCACCCGCTCCAAGTCGGACCTCAACCTGCTGGTGCGCGACAGTATGAATCTGGCGGTGCAGGGCCTGCGCAGCCGTCCCGGCGGGGCCAGCGTGAAGGTGGAGACCACGTTAGACCCCACCGTGGGCGTCGTGGAGCTGGTGGCCAGCGACATCAGCCGGATGCTCACCAACATCCTCGACAACGCGTTCTACGCCGCGGCGCAACATCAACAGCAGGCCGGCGCGGGCTTCATGCCCCAGGTGCACCTGAGCACCCGCCGCGTCGGAAGCAAGGTGGAGCTGCGCATCCGAGACAACGGGCCGGGCATCCCCGAGGACCTCCGCGAGAAGCTCTTCCACCCCTTCTTCACCACCAAGCCCGCGGGCGTGGGCACGGGGCTGGGGCTCTCGCTGTGCCACGACATCGTCCAGGAGCACCAGGGCGACCTCCGCGTGGAGAGCGCGCCCGGCGCCGGGGCCGAGTTCATCGTCACGCTGCCCGCGCCCTGAAAACGAAGGCCCCGCCTTCCGTGAGGAAAGCAGGGCCTTGGGACACCCGGAGAAGGGAGACCGCCGCTAGGCCGTCTTCTTCTCCTTCTCCATGACGAGCTGGGGCGCCTCGTGCCTGGTGATGACCTGCTCGGTGATCTTGCACTCCTTGACGCCCTCGCGGAACGGCACGTCGTACATGATCTCCAGCATGGCATCCTCCAGGATGGCGCGAAGACCGCGCGCTCCGGAGTGGCGGCGCATCGCCTCGCGGGCGATGGCGCGCAGCGCCTCCTTGGTGAAGGTCAGCTTCACCTTCTCGAACTCGAAGAGCTTCTGGTACTGCTTCACCAGCGCGTTCTTCGGCTGGGAGAGGATGATGACCAGGTCCTCTTCCTTCAGATCGTTCAGCGTGGCGATCATCGGCAGGCGGCCGATGAACTCCGGAATCATGCCGAAGCGCATGAGGTCTTCCGGCTCGGTCAGCGCCAGCAGCTCACCCACGCTGCGCTCCTCGCGGTGGGTGATCTTCGCGCCAAAGCCGAGGCCCTTCTCGCCCACGCGGCGCTTGATGACGCCGTCGATGCCGTGGAAGGCGCCGCCGCAGATGAACAGGATGTTCGTCGTGTCGACCTGGACGTACTCCTGCTGGTTGTACTTCTTCCCGCCGCGCGGCGTGACGTTGGCCCGGGTGCCTTCGATGATCTTCAGCAGGGCCTGCTGCACACCCTCGCCGCCCACGTCGCGGGTGGCGCTGGGCATGTCACCCTTGCGGGCGATCTTGTCGATCTCGTCGATGTAGACGATGCCGCGCGAGGCCTTCTCCACGTCGTAGTCGGCGTTGTGGAGGAGGTTCTGGATGATGTTCTCCACGTCCTCGCCCACGTAGCCGGCCTCGGTGAGGCTGGTGGCGTCGGCGATGGTGAAGGGCACGTTGAGGAAGCGCGCCAGCGACTGGGCCAGCAGCGTCTTGCCACTTCCCGTGGGACCGATGAGCAGGATGTTGCTCTTGCTCAGCTCCACTTCCTCGCCGGTGGGGCCCTTCACGCCTGGACGCGGCCGGGAGTTCGGCTTCTTTTGATAGATGCGCTTGTAGTGGTTGTACACCGCCACCGCGAGGACCTTCTTCGCCTGGTCCTGTCCGATGACGTAGTCGTCGAGGAACGCCTTGATCTCCGCCGGCGTCGGCAAGCTGACCTGGGGCTTGCCCTCCTCGCGCTCGTTCTCGTCCGCGATGATGTCGTTACACAGCTTGATGCATTCGTCGCAGATGTAGACCGTCGGGCCCGCGATGAGCTTGCGGACCTCGCGCTGCGACTTGCCGCAGAACGAACAAGACAGGTTGACGTGGTGCTCCTTCTTCACTGCCGCCTCCGAGTTCGCCGGCTCCGGACACCCGGAGCCTCCTTCGCCGTCCACCGCTCCCCTACCCGCACGGCCTGCCCACGTCTCGAACAGCCGTCAGGCCCACCTTCCACGCGGCCCTGAACCACTATAGGGCCCTCCCCTTCGGGCAGGAAGCCCGGCGGTACAGGCCCGTTGCCGAGCGTACAGCCCCGGCCAACGGGTCAGCGTTCAGTAACAGCGGCTCAGGCGTCCGTCACGCCCGAGGCGATGTCCTCGAGATCTTCCGCCAGGGCGGCTGCCCGCTCGGCGACGGCGTTCGGAATCCGACGGCTCCCAGACAGCTCGCTCGCGAGCTTGCGGGCCATCTGCGCCAGTTTCCGCACCTGGGCGCTCTCCGGAGGCGGCTCCGGCGGGGGACGGGGGAAGCGCTCGGCGAACTCCTTCTTCAGCTCGGCCGGGTTCTTCTCCGGGCTCCAGATGCTGTCGCGCAGGGACTTGTATTCAGTGGGCGACAACTGGCCCCGCTCCTCCGCGTCCGCGAGGACTTCGATGACCTCGAATGCGGGTGCGCGCTGGGGGAACTCCTGTGCGGTGAGCTCCTCCTCGGGCTCGTGCTTGGTCAGGAAGCTGAACGAGCGGGTGAGCTTCAAGGCGGTCTGCTTCTTGATGTGCAGTTCCTTGAGGCAATAGGTCTCGAAGGAGGGGTAGCCCCACTCCTCGAACTTGGCCTCGTCCCGGACCTGGACCAGGAGCTTCCCCAGCTCGGCCCAGGTGGACTTGAAGCGCTTGGCGGCCGTCAGCACGGTGTGACGGAAGGTTCCCGGCGGGACGCTCAGCGCCTTCTTCGCAATTTCGGTCTCAGCAACAGATGCGGCGGACATGCCCACGGTATCGGGCATGCCCGGGGTGCCGGCAAGAAAGTGACCCTACCCCCGCTTGCCGATGGTGAACGACAGGCCCACCGTCGCCTGCTCGCCTTCGTAGGCGCGGAACGGCCACTTCTGCATCTCCGACAGCAGGCACTCGTAGAGTGGACCCTTCTTGAACTGATGGTTGTCCACCCACAGCTTGCTGACCCGGCCATTGTTCCCGATGACGAACTCCATGGGGACCTTGGCGTAGATGCCTGGCGTGCGCTCCGCCTCTTCCTTGAAGCAGCGGAAGAGCGTGGACTTGTTGCTGGCCACCACCTGGTTGATGGCGGACTGGTCGAACTGCTGCGTCGTCTCCATGCCATCCGGGTCCGTGGTCACGCTGCCCCCGGGGCGGGGCTTCCGGTCCGCCGGCGCCCGGGTGGTGGAGGCCATGGCCACCTTGCCCGGACCGCTGCTGCCGGTGGCGGGCTTCACCCCCGGCTCGCCCGAGCCCGGACGGCGCGCGCCATGTCCGGGGTACTCGAAGAGCTCCTCGTCATCCACCCGGGCCTGGGCCACGCGGATGGTGATTTCGCCCATCTCGAAGTCGTCCGTCTGGACCTCGCCGCCGCCGAACCAGCCGTGGACGGCGGCGTTGCGCGCCACCTGGATGCCGACGATGCCCAGCACCACCACGCCCGCCGCCGCGGCGCCGCCGAGAATCTTCAGGCGCTTCGCGGACTTCGCCCGCTCCACGACGACCGCGGCGTCCACGCGGGCGCGCGCCTCCGCCCGGGCCACGTGCACGCGGAAGGCGTCCACCTCGGACATGCGGTGGAAGTCCCGCTCTCCGGCGGGCGCCACCAGGGTGTCCAGCGTCAGCTCACCCGAGGTGAGCTTCTCCACGAGTTGAGCACCACTGACGGGCCCCAGGACGAGGTCCCCATGCTTGAAGAGCCAGAGTCCGTCCACGTCCGCCGCAAGGTCTTGTCCAGCCGCCATTTTGCGCGCGAGTATCCCGTGGTTCCCCACACCCAATCAACGGCGTGCTCCCCTCCAACTCCAAGCGGATTCCCGTCGCACTGTGGATCTGGTACCGCGGCGGAATCTTCCGCGGCTTCCAGCGCCAACCCGAGGGCCCCACCGTCCAGTCAGCCCTGGAAGAAGCGCTGCGGTCCGTGGGGGTGCCGGCGACCTTGATGCCTTCGGGGCGCACGGACCGGGGCGTCCACGCCCGGATGCAGGTGGTGAGCGTCCGGCTGGAAGCGGGCGACTCGGCGGAGTCCCTGGAGAAGCGGCTCCCGCCCCGGTTGCCACCGGGCCTGGGCCTGTGCGGGGTGCGCCGGCCCACGTCCTTTCATGCGCAGTGGAGCGCATGCGGCAAGGAGTACCGCTACCGGTTCCAGTTGGGCGGGGCCGTGATGCCCGAATGGGCGCCCTATGCGCTGGACGTGTCCGCGGAGCCGCTGCTCCAGGCCACGGCGGTGACGCCGGAGCGGTTGGCGGCGCTGCTGCGTTCAGCGGAAGGGACGCGGGACTTCATCGCGTTCCATGAGAAGTCCAGTCCACGCAAGCCGCGCACGCTGGAGTCCGCCACCCTGCACGCGCTGGGCGGTGGGCTCTACGAGGCTCGGCTGCGCGGGGACGGCTTCGCGCGCTACCAGATCCGCTATTTGGTGGGGAGCGCGTTGAAGGTGGCCGCGGGGCTGCTGCCGGAAGAGGCGTGGCTCGCGGCACTCGAGACGGGTCAGGCCATGGAAGGCTTCAAGGCGCCCGCTCACGGCCTCGTGCTCTGGGAGGTTCGCTACCCTCCCCAAGTGGACCCCTTCACCGCCGGGGAGCGTCTCCATCCCCCGGGGCTTCCGCTGGAGCCACCCTTCCACATCGGGTAACGCGCGGTGGGGCCCGGACGGCCGTCTTCAGTCGACGAGCCGCTCTTCGTACTTCGCGAGCAGATCGGAGATGGCCTCGCGGAGGTACTCGCTCTGACGGATGCGCGTGGTGCGCGACAGGTCCTTGAGGGCGTCGAGCTTCTCGCGGTTGAGCCGGAAGACCACTGAGGTAAGACGGGGATTCATGTCCATGTGCGCGACCTCCTACAGATGCGCACACATTCTCACAAGTCGGTCTGATCGCAAGAAATTCACTTCGATCCGACCGGGAAGATCCACTGAACCCCAGTGAAGGCTTCCGCGTCTCCGCGCAGGCCCGCGCCGAACCCGAGCGCAAGCCCGAGTCCCCCGAACACCGCAAGCCGCTCGGAGAAGGTGTGTCGCACGCCCAACGCTACGCGAGGCCCCAGCCATGGCCCAGAAAACGGCCTGATCAGCAGGCCCAGATCATAGAAGGTCTGCCAGGACCCATCGCCGTAGAAGTTCCGGAAGCCGCCGGCCACCGATAGATCGGGGCCGCGCAGGCTGCCGCGGATCACGACGAAGACCTCGTCCCCGTCGTAGCCCACGGTCCGGCTGCCCCCGAGGTCCAGGTGCGCGTCCCCACCACGCTTCGCGTCGGACTCTGAGCGATCAATGGACTCGGTGTAGGAGGCGCCGGGGCCGAGGATCAGCGAGAAGGCCCGTCGTTCCGCGTACGGCGCGTCCACGTACTCCGCCGCGCCGGCTGCCGCGGGCAGGAGCACGGCACAGGCGCTGATCAGGGTGTGGACGCGGCGTGTCAGGCGGGAACCCACCCTGAGGAATGTGGAGTGATCGCGGGCCATGGCGCGGATCACGTTTCTATCAGGGTCAGCGCCCGAGGATGTGCCAGTCCGTGGTCCCCTCCCCTGGCGAGGCGGCCAGGGGCACGGTGCGCGCACGGAATCGGACGTTCTGATCACGCCCCACCCTTCCACCGGAGCCAGGACAGGGCTTGGAGCGCCGAGAACCAGGCCCCCGCGCTGAGCACATGACGCAGGTGGTTCATCCGCGCCCACGTCACCGCGGTCTCCACTGCGGCGGCGTTGTCGGGAGCATCCAGCAGCCGGACCATCGTCGGGATGAAGTACGAGAAGGTCAGGAGCCGGTCGGCCAACGCCGCCAACGCGGCCCCGAGCCACCAGACGCGCAGCGCGCCGGTGGCCTGGGATGCGAAATAGAGGCTCGCCAGGGTGAGCAGCGTCAGCGGCCCCGTGGTGACGAAGGCCCAGAAGCGGAGTCCCACGTTGTCCTGCCGCGCGGCCTGGGCTGACCAGTGTCCGCCCGGGGTGTCGAGCCATCGGGGCAACGAGACGCGGTGCTCGTAGAGCCCCGCGCCGAAGGCGATGCCCAGGACGACGACGAAAAGCCACAGGACGGTTGCCGCGACGGAGTGCTTCAGGTTGATCATGGCGCCAGGATGCGTTTCCGGCACGCGAGCGTCTTTCGTGCCCTTGCGCCGTTTTTCGCCTTCCTGCGGAGTTCCCGATGAGCCCCCGGCCCGCCCTGCTCGAACAGATTGGTTCGGACGTCGTGCAGTTCCAGGATGCGTCCGCGGAGTTCGATGCCACCGTCGGGAAGGTCCTGGCGCTCGGGCGCGCGGACCTCGCGTGCCTGACGCAGATTCACTTTGGAGGCCCCACGCCCCTGGGCGCCGTTGCCCGCGAAGCCGACGTGGCGCGGCTGGAGCTTGCGGGCTACGTCCAGCGAGAAGCGGCCGGTGGTGGCCAGCGGCTGGTGCTCACCTCGCATGCGCGCGAGTGGATCGACACCCTCTGGGGTCCCCTGCAGGCGGACGGCCACCAGCTCATGGCAGGGCTGCCGGAGGAGCACCTGCGAATCGTCGCGGGGTTCCTGAAAGCGGCGAGAGCCATCCAGGACCGACACGCGACCCGGGTGGCCAGGCTGCTCCAGGAGCCGGGGACTTCACGGGCGGCACGCCAGCGAGGCGGGCTCTCCCCCGCCGCACTTCGCCGCGTGCAGCTTTACGTGGAGGCGCACCTTGCGGAGCCAATCCGTGTAGGGGCGCTCGCCCAGCGCTCCGGATTGAGCGTCTTTCATTTCACCCGCGCTTTCCGCCAGTCCACAGGCATGACACCGCACGTCTGGGTGCAGCAACGACGCGTGGAACGAGCGCGCGACCTGTTGAGCAACTCATCACTGCCATTGGGGGACATCGCGCTCGCGGTTGGCTTCAGCTCACAAAGCCACTTCACCACGGTGTTCCACAAACTCACCGGGCTGACTCCGGCAGTCATCCGACGCGACCAGCGGTGAGGCGCCTGGAGTCAGGCTCCACCCATCTCTCCCCTGTTTGACAGTGTTACTCCGCCTCCGTAGGGTCGTGTCCGTCCCAAGGGGGAGTCATGCAAAAGTTGAGTCTGGCTGCGTGCGCGCTCGCGATGCTGATCGCCGCGTGTGGGGAGTCTTCGTCAACCGGGCCGTACACACCGATTCGCGCGACCGAAGGAGTGATGCGTCTGCCATTGGTGTCGACCGCGCCCAATGGCGTCCAGTACCGGCTCGTGGGGGCGACCTTCGTCATCACTGGGACGGAGTCGCTCACGATCACGGATACGTCACCGGACACGCTGAAAGTGCCGTTGGTGCCCGGAACCTATTCCATCCAGCTCGAGGGTGATTGGCACGTCGAACGCGTGGGCACGCCATCCGAGATCGTGCCAGTGCAGCTGATTTCTCCCAACCCGATGGCGTTCTCCCTCGCGGAGCGGGACATGCGCGAAATTCGATTCCTGTTCAAGCTCCCCGCGGACGGCAACGCGAACGTGGGCATCACGGTCGATGAGGGTGGCTGGATAACAGGCACCATGCGATTCACTGATCATTCGCCACGAGACCCGCCCAGTGAGTACGCCGAATTGGTCGGGCAGGAGGTGCCATTTACCATCAGCTTCGAATTCGCCTACCTGAGTCGCAACTACTGGCGAGGACTCTCGGTGGCTACGAATGAGCTCGTCGTCCAGTTCGGGGGCCCCTACTCCGCGCTGCTGCATGATCATATTGCAAGATATCTAAGCGGTGACACAGCCAGATTCGAGTTGAACCGAGGCGAATCGAATCTCATCTACTTCGACAACTTCACGACGATGGGAATGAGCACTACAGGCAATACCCCGTACCATCTGCAAATGACTGGGCGACACCTGTTCCGAGGAGTCTTGGACTCCGAACAAATTCCTGTCAGCCAGCCGTTCCCTTTCACCGCGGAAGTCACTCTTCAGAGATACGACACCTCTGAAGGCATGCTCCGTGGAGTCGCGACTGGTACCGGCACTACCCAGTAGCTGAAGTCGAAGGGCACGTTTCCGGGCTCTGCGCCGCCGCATCGAGCAAGCCCCTGTGCTTGCGCCTTGACCTGAGTGCATGGAGGGGCTGTTCTGACTCCATGCACTCGGGAACCCTGCGACTCGCTGGACTGTTTCTCATCATGGCGGCCTGCGCCACCCGTCCCACGCCCGTCATTCCCGCTCCTTCCTCGATCCCCGTCGTAGTGACGGCTCCCAAGCCGCTCCTCACGGTGTTCCGCCTCGAACCGGATGGGACAAGCGCTGAGTTCGGGCAGTTGCCACCAGGGCCCGAAGGCTTCGCCCCACCTGACACGGGCAACTGGTACGCAGAACCCTTGCGCCCCGTGCGTACCGAAGCGGAGGCTCGCGAAATCGCCGCCGTGTTGCGCGAGCATCACGTGCCCGAATTGTCCTTTGGCGCGGTCGGCGTTCCAGCCCCTGAGCTGCTCGTGGCCCTGCTCCAGGAGTCTGGTGTCGTCGCGCTTCAGGTGTCTGGCACGGACTTCGGCAATGCGCACCTCGCCTCGCTGGAAAACGCGACCCAGCTCGAAGCCCTGCACCTCAATGCCACCCGAGTCACCAACGTGGGGCTGGCTCCTCTCAAACGAATGCGACGACTGGCAGTGCTGCGGCTGGACGAAACGCCGGTCTCCGACGCAGGCCTTGCGTCGCTGTCAGAGCACACCACCCTGCGTCGAGTAACCCTCGCCGGAACAGCCGTATCCCCCCAGGGACTTGGATTCCTCGCGAGGCAACCGGGGCTGGAGGAACTCGACCTGTCAGATACCGCGGTGGACGACACCGTCCTCGCAGTGCTGCCGGGCGCCCCGTTGCACACGCTCAACCTCAGCGGAACGAAAGTCACGAATGCCGGCCTCCGCGGCCTCAGCGCCATGCCCTCCCTTCGGCGGCTGGGCCTCGCGCGTACCGCTGCCTCAGACGCCAGCCTCTTGCACATCACGGGACTCCGTGAACTGGAAGCCCTCCACCTGGGCAGCACTCAGGTGACGGACGCCGGCTTGCTCCACCTCGCGAAACTGCCCGCGCTTCGTGCGCTGGTTCTCAGCAAGGCGCGAATCCGAGGCGCAGGACTTCGCCACCTCGCGGGCCTCTCTCGACTGGAAGCGCTTCACCTCGACGACACGCTCGTGGGCGACTCAGCGCTGCGCCATCTTCGAGGACTCAACGAGCTGAGAGAGCTTGACCTCTCGCGCACCGCCATCACGGGCACGGGACTTCAAGAATTGAGCACCCTGGTGGCGCTCGAATCACTCTGGCTCTCAGGGCTCGCGCTGACGGACGATTCCCTCACGGCACTCGCTCCCCTCAGCCAACTGACGCGACTCGCGCTCAGCCACACGCCGATTGGCCCGGAGGCGCTGAACCACCTGGGTTCCCGCCCACTCCTGCGACACCTGGACTTGAGCAAGACCGGGTTCACCGACGAATGGGTGCCCTCCATACGGCAGGCCTTTCCCGGCCTCCATTCATTGAAAGCCGAACGCACCCTCCTCACGGACGCGGGGCTGGGCCAGTTCGCCGAATGGACAGAGCTGGAGGCAATCCATGTCGCGGGGACTCTCATCAATGGCTCTGGCCTGACGCGCCTGCACACCCTTGCCCGACTCACGACGCTCGACCTCGGCGCGACGAGGTTGGACTCAGAGGGCCAGAAAGCGCTCCAGGGCTTCACGAAACTCGTCTGGCTGAGCGTCGCCGGCGTCCGCACCGGCGACGAGATGCTTGGCCACCTCCCCCGTTCGCTCCGAACCCTCTACCTGACGCGCACGAAAGTCACCGACGCGGGCCTCCCGGCGTTGCACAAGCTGCCACACCTGCGGGAACTCGACCTGCGCGGAACCGCGGTTTCCACAGAGGCCCGGAGCGCCCTGGCACGGGAGCGCGGCATCCACCTCGTCACTGGGATGTGAGCCGCGCCCGAGCCTCACGGCACCGCCAAGGAGACGCGGCTCAGCTCACCACGGGCAGTGAAAAGCCCTCCGGCTTGCCTGTGCCCCCCGGCCGCGCCACACCCGCCGCGTCATTCATGCGGCCCGAGCGGAACGGCTCCAGATCCAACGCCACGAACTTGAACCCCAGCGCCAGGAACGCGGTGTTGATCTTCTGCCGCACGTCCGCCGCGAGGAAGCGTTCGTACTCCTCCGCCGCGACCTCCAGCCGCGCCACGTCCTGGTGGTACCGCACGCGGAACTGTCGGAAGCCCAGCTTGCGCAGCTCCGACTCGGCGGCGGCGACCTGCAGCAGCCGATCCCGCGTCACCGCCGTGCCGTAGGGAATCCGCGACGCCAGGCACGCCATCTGCGGCTTGTCCCACGTCGGCAGCCCGAGCGACTGGCTCCACGCCCGGATCTCCTCCTTCGTCAGCCCCGCCTGCGCCAGCGGCGACACCACCTGGTGCTCCTGCGCCGCCTTGTGGCCGGGCCGGTGGTCCTTGAAGTCGTCCGCGTTGAAGCCGTCCAACACCACCGCCAACCCCAGCGACTTCCGCTGCGCCTCGCAGATGTCGTACAGCTCCGTCTTGCAGAAGTAGCAGCGGTTCGTCGGGTTGGCCGCGTACTGCGGGTTCGCCAGCTCGTTGCTGCCCAGCACCACGTGCCGGGCGCCCAGCCGCGTCGCCAGCTCGCGGGCCTCGTCGGCCTCCTCCGGCGCCACGGACGCGGACAGCGCGGTGAGCGCGAGCGCCCGGTCGCCCAGCTCCTCCACCGCCACCTTCAGCACGAAGGTCGAATCCACACCGCCGGAGAACGCCACCAGCGCGCTGCCATGGGCCCGCAGCGCGGCACGCATCAACTCCAGCTTGGGGCGCGACGACTCACACAGGGACTTGATCCGCTCGGGGCTCAACATGAGGCTCTCCTAAAACGGAGGGGCCCCGGATTGCACGCGCGCCGCGCGGCAACCTGGAGCCCCTTTGGAAATGACACCGGGCCCGGAAGCCCAGCCGCCTAGCGAGCCTTCCGCTTCGCGGCCTTCTTCGCCGCCGCGGCCGGCTTCGCCACCCGGGCCGCGCGCGTGGCCGGACGGGCCTTGGCGCCCTTGTCCGCCTTCGGCGCCTTCGCCGCGGGCTTGGACTCCTCGGCGCGGCGGGCCTTGGCGCCACCCTTCTCGGCCTTCTCAGCCTTCTCCCCCTTCGCGGGGAGCGGGTTGGCCTTCATCTTCTTGCCGGTGATGACCTTCAGCTCCTCGGTGCTCATGTAGCCGAGGTCCAGAAGCGACTGGAAGATCTTCGCCGCGCCGTCCTCCACCGACTCCACGTTGGAGTGGATGGTGACCTCCGGCGAGTTGGGCGGCTCATACGGCTCGGTGATGCCGATGAAGTTGGGGATCTCCCCGTTGAGCGCCTTCTTGTAGCGGCCCGTGCTGTCGCGCTCGATGAGCTTCTCGGTCGGGCAGTCGACGTAGACTTCCACGTAGCGACCAATCGACCGGCGGTTCTCCTCACGGCCCGGCTTGTACGGGCTCACGCAGGGTACCAGCGCCGCCACGCCGTTTCGCGTCAGCAGGTTCGCCACGAAGCCCAGCCGCTTCACGACGGTGATACGGTCCTCCTTGCCATCCCCCAGCCCCGCCCACAGCGCCTCGCCAAGTTCACCCTCGTCGAGGATCTCGACGTTGCGACCCACCTGCCGCAAGCGCGCGGCGATGTAGGCGGCGGTGGTGCTCTTCCCGGTACCGGACATGCCGGTCAGCCAGAGGGTGAAACCAGTGTTGGAGGCCATATGGGTCGTCTACTCCCTGCGTCCGGAGCACTTCTTGCAAGCTGCGTATGGACGCCGCAGATCCAGAAGATGGACGCGGTTATAGACGAAAACCCGGCGACTTGACAATTCGCGCCCACCTTTCCGCAGGTGGGGGTGACGGGCATTCAAGTGCTTGCTCAGACAAGGCTTTTTCGTTTCTGCAATGCACTTTCAGCCCGTTCGTAACACGAAGTTTCCCTCAAGCCACTCATACTCCGACACGTAGTGAACACAGCCGCGATGTACGGATCCGATGAGATAGGAAACATCTGGGAGCAACGGATGCCCCTCCGGAGCCGCCCGCAGCAGGTCCTCCCGGGAGAAGGTGGCCGGTGCATCCACATGCGAGTGGAACACGCACACCACTCGCTCTGACCGTACATCCGCGTCCATGCAGACGGCCAGCCACTCCTCGGGCGCGAAGGCGTACGCCACGCGTGGGTTGTCGGCGGCATTGCGCAGGGGGCGGATCCGCAGGGCGCCCGACCCCTCCGCGCGGAGGATCACCCCACAGCCCTCGAACGGATACGCGGCCTCCAGGTGACGTCCCACCTCGTCGAGGATGTGCTCGGGCCAGTGACTCACGACTCGGCGGGCGGCTCACGGCCCGCGCAGCGCGAGCACCTGCGCATTTCCATCTCCTCCACGGTTCCAGGTGCCACCAACCACCGGCCGCCCAGCGCGGGGCCCAGGCCCAACCGCAGCCGCTGAAACACGAGCGCTCCCAGCGTCCCCACGGCCACGCCCAGCGCCCCATCCGGGGGCGAGCCCAGGTGCCGCACCGTCTCGCCGAAGCACCAGAGGCACCCCTCGGGGCCTCGGAAGACAACGGCGGCCCGCATGCCGTCGCCCCCCAGCGCCACCCAGGGCGCCTCGCCACTCCACGC
>NZ_SRLV01000094.1:0-35311 GCF_006518205.1 Myxococcus sp. CA005
GAGTTCGTCGGCAGCGTCAGATGTGTATAAGAGACAGGTCCTGTCCGCTCAGTGACGAGGCAACCCCTGGTGGGGCTGCCTATTTCCCGATTTTCTAGCAGCCGGCCTCTTCTTGCGAAGCATAACGATCCAGGAGCCCATTCGAAGGGCTCCAGGTGTCTGGCGCTGGAAGGAGACACAAGGGCGAGGGTCCGGGATGTGACGCGGTCCACCGGGCTCGCCCTTCCTACGAAGCCCACCACACGCATCCCCGGCAGCGACAAGGGAGCGGGCGGGCCGCCGGCTCATCGGACGACTTGCTTGCGGGCGCCCGCCTCGTCGTACTCGACTTCAGGCATGGGAACGCCGCCCAGCTCCCGGGCCAGCGCGGTGAGCACTTCCTGCGTCGCGACGATGTTGGACCGCGAAAGGCGCGACAGCACGCGCTGCACCGACGACTCCACCGTGCCCTCGGAGGGGATATCGAGCGCGCGCCCCTCGTCCGTCAGGGAGAACAGCGCCTTGCGCCCGTCGAGAGGATCGGACTTGCGCTCCAGCAGGCCCCGCTTCTCCAGGCGCTTGAGCACGCCCGTCAGGGTGCTGGGATGGACGTGGAGGATCTGCGCGAGCATGCCCGCGGTGATGTCGGGGAAGCGCCCCACCAGGCGGATGACCAGGCGCTGTGGACCCGTGAGTCCCAGCGTGGACTCCATGCGCTTCGATGTGGACTGGAGCCCGTGGTCCACGGCCCAGAGCAGTCGCATGAATTCGAGCACTTCACCAAGGGGCGGCCCTTTGTAGGTCCGCTCGCCTTCGTGGGGTCCCAGCGGATCTTCTGCCGGTCCCTTCGGGGATTCTTCTGCTGTCACCTGCTGCCTCCGTGTCTCAAGCCAATGGTTTGAGTCGCAGCAGGTCTATCGCGTCGCCGTCCGACCTGCTGCTGAAAAACCGTTGGCTGTTGACCGCTCGCAAGCCAGACGTCAAGCCGGAGGCTTTTCGAAGGCTCAGGCAGGCCCCGGGCGGCGGCATGGGCCCCAGCGGGCCCGGTGGGGAGGGCCGCCGTGGGCCATCCCCCCGCCGTGAAGGCCGGATGCCGGGTGGGCGGGCGCTCAGAGCTCCTCGAGCGTGAGCCGGAGGATGGAGCCCGTGTCGTCCCGGTCCAGGACCTTGAAGGTGGCACCGGGCGGGATGAGCACCTCCTCCTCACCCGGCTTGAGTGAGGCGCCCTGGATGTCGCGGCCCGTCTTGGTCCGGATTTCGAGGATGGCGTCGCCATCGAACTTCGCGTCCGGGTTCTTCGCCGTGCTGGTGAAGGCATCCCGGGTGATGACGGCGTCCTTCGTGTAGGCGTCGTAGTACTGCTTGCTGTCGCCGCGGAACACGGTGCCCTGGAACTTCGGCAGTTCGTTGAGGGCCGCGCGGGTGACGGCAATGCCATCCAGGTTGTTGCGCAGCGCCTGGGACGTGGGGCCGGCGCCATTCTTTGCCAGCGGGAAGAGGACCTGGCCGTTGTACGGCTTGAACTTCTCTTGTGTGTATTTGTAGAGGGAGACCTTGCCCTCGTCGGAGAGCCCGTTGATGTTCGCCACGGTGAAGCCGTCGTCGAACACGCTGGCCAGCTTGACGCGCTCCGCGTCACCCGTCTTCACGTGCGGCCCACCCTGGGGCTGGACGTCTTCGTCGTGTTGTTCGTGATGCGACCCATGGCTCTGTCCCCCTCATCCTGGTGAGTGCCAGGGGGCTGATGTGCGCTGGTTCCCCATTCTCGACGCCGGTGTGGCCGAGGTTGTGGCCGGAGGGGGTAGAGCAGGAATCATCAGCCTGATGACGGATGCCTAGGGCTGACCGCGCACGGGACGCAGCGTCGGCCGTGGAGCGGGGAGAAGGCTCCCCGCTCCAGGATGGGGTGTTACGGCGCGGGAGCCACGGTGGGCTTGGGCGCCGGCTTCTGAGCAGGGGCGGGCGCCGGAGCCGGCGCGGCGGCGGGCTCCGCGGGCTTGGCGGGCATCTGCAGGGCCTTGCCATTCTCCTGGACGATGCGCCGGTACCAGGCCTCCTGGAACTTGGGATGGTTCACCTTGCCCATCTCATCGCGCACGTTGCCGTCGATGTACTTCACGAGCAGCGTCTCACCGAGCTTGCGCCAGCGGGTGTGGACCTTCTCACCCTGCTGGAGCGAGTAGTCGGTGAGGTACTGGCGCGCTTCCTCGGGGCTGCGCTTGAACTGCTCCTGGGCGCGCTTCTCGATGTCGGCCTGGTCCGCGAGGAACTGGCCTTCCAGTGCGCCCTGCTCCTTCTGAACGTCATTCACCATGTCGCTCCAGCGCCCGTAGGCCTGGTTCGACACCCAGTTGAACACCCAGAAGGAGGAGTCCCAGGAGAACTCTCCGCGGCTGGCCACGCCCTGCGCGAAGTTGCGCGGCACCTGCCGGATTCCGGCGTACATGGGCGTGTAGACGGTGGTGAAGGTGTCGTCCACGCCGAACCAGAGCACGCCGCCAATGGGCGCCGGCAGCCAGTCCCGCATCTGCGCGACGAAGGAGAAGCCCGTCTGCTGCGTGGAGATGGCGCGCTCGTGGACGTACTGCTTGCCGTCCAGTTCCCACGTCATTGGCCGCCAGCGGTACGGCGCCGCGTAGGGGCCCGCGCCCACGTCCTTCGTCATGTCCAGCGGCGTGCCCGTGAAGTGGTCCCGCATCAGCGCCATGGTGTCCTGCACGGACAGCTTCTTGTCCGGCTTCACCCACAGCGGCAGCCGCTTCTGGGGCGCCGCGCCGTCCGCGTACTCCGCGCCCAGCTTCATCGACGGCGCCGCGCGCCGGAAGATGCTCCACACGCGCGCCTCGGAGAACCGCTGCCCGCCGAAGTCGATGGGGTTGTACGTCTCCGCGAAGTTGAAGTCCTTGTCCGCGCCCTTGAACCAGCCCTTCGCCCGGGCGAAGGAGATGACGTCCGGCGAGTAGAACGTCGTCTGCTTCTCGTTCTGCGGGAACGTGCCGATGCGCGACTGGTTGGCGTGCGCGGAGAGGTACCCGTCGGGCAGCTTGCGGGCCACCCACACCGCGCCCTTCTCGCCCTTGCCCTTGCCAATCATCTCCAGCAGCCAGGCCTCCTTCGGGTCGGCGATGGAGAACGACTCACCGGTGGAGGCATAGCCGTGCTCGGCGACCAGGGTGGTCATGACCTGGATGGCCTCGCGCGCCGTCTTCGCGCGCTCCAGCGCGATGTACATGAGCGAGCCGTAGTCGATGATGCCCGCGGGCCCCTCCAACTCCTCGCGGCCGCCGAACGTGGACTCGCCGATGGAGAGCTGGTGCTCGTTCATGTTTCCCACCACCGAATACGTCGCGGCGGGCTGGGGGATGCGGCCCAGGAACTTGCCGGTGTCCCACTCGATGATGTCGCGCATGGCGCCCGGCGCGTGGCGGCGCGCGGGCGTGAAGTACAGCTCGCCGTACAGCTCGTGCGCGTCCGCGGCGTAGGTGATGAAGGTGGCTCCATCCGCCGTGGCTCCCTTGGAGACCAGCATGCTGGTGCAGGCGAGCACGGGCGGAGCAACCAGCGCGGCGGTGACAGGCAGCGCGGTGAGCAGGTTCGTCAGGCGTCGGTTCATGGCGGCGGATGGTACCAATCCACTCCAGGATGGCTACCGCTCCCAAGGGGCGCTCCCCTGTTTGCCCCTCATGGGCCCGTCCACGACAGGGCCGCCGCACCAGGCCACGAGAGAAATCCCGGGCAGCGGCCCCCCATTGTCGGAGCTTTCAGTCTCAGTCGTTCGTCGCGCTCACCTCCTTTCTCTCAGGAGGGGCGGGCACCTGTTCGACTCGCAGCGTCGTGGGCCCGCTCAGCGCCAGGTGCGCCTTGAGCTTGAGGAACTTCTTCTTGCCGAAGCCCTTCACGCGCACCAGTTCCTCCACGCGTTTGAAAGGCCGCTTCTGGCGGTGCTCGATGATGCGCTGCGCCGCCTTCTCACCGACGCCCGGCAGCAAATCCAGCTCCGCCGCGCTGGCTTCGTTGAGGTTGACCGTCCCCGTGTGCTGCGTGCGCAGCTTCGCCGCCTCCGCCACCCCGGGCCCGCACAAGAGCAGGCCCACCACCACCGCGCACAGCGCCCTCACGAGTGGCCACCCACCGGCGCCGCGTCCAGCCCCAGCTCGCCCGCGTAGCGGCCGCCGCTCATTCCCGCCGTGTCGCGCTTCTCCGCCGCCTCGCGGACGTGCAGCTTCCCGTCCAGGGGCAGCACGTCCAGCAACACGTTGAGCGAGCCGTCCTTGTTCACGAAGGCGCTCCCCGCCCGCACCCAGATGCTCCCGCCCTTGCCCTCGCGAATGGAGAAGACCGCCAGTCGCTTACCCGCCGTCAGCATCATCCACCTCCACACTCCGCATCGCGCCACCACGGCGCGGCTGCCTCGTCGGCTTGACCGCCTGAGGTCGGGGAGCGCTTGAGCAGCCGGCGTGCCAGCGGTGTTCTCCTCGGGGCGCGCTGCGCACACCGTGCGTGGATGTGAGAACCGTCCAGCGGCGAGGACGGACAGTGACGCGCCAGTGGCTTCTCAGCCGACGAGAACGCGGCGCCAGGCAGGGGAGGGCGCGAGCGCGCACTCATGCATGGTTCGCGTCCAGGTGCATGTCTGCTGGAGCCGGCCGCGGCGCGGCGGGTCCGCTGCGTGGAAGCGCGACCGTGAAGGTGGCGCCGCGTCCCGCCTCGCTCTGGACCCGGACCGCCCCTCCCAGCCTTTCGACGAGCTGACTGACGATGTGGAGGCCCAAGCCCAGCCCTCCGTAGTGGCGCGATGACACCGCCCGCTCGAAGGCCCGGAAGATCAACGCCTGTCGTTCCGTCGGGATGCCGATTCCCTGGTCCCTCACTTCCAGGAGGGCGGTCCTGGCGTCTCCGCCGACCTGGATTTCGATGGGCTTGCCCTCGCCGTACTTGATCGCATTCGAGAGCAGGTTGGTGACAATCTGATCGAGCCGCGACCGGTCCCAGATTCCTGGCATCGGCGTGTCGGCATGAACCTGGAGCGTGGCGCCGGAGAGGGCCAGCTCGGGTGCGAAGCGTGCCGCGATGTCTCGGACCAGCGCGGCGAGGTCCACTTCCTCCAGCTCGAGTTCGAGCCGCCCGGCATGGATGCGCGAGACATCGAGCAGCGTGTTGACGAGCTTCGCCATCCGCATCGCCTGGCGTTCGATGCCTTCGACCGATTGGGTCACGGTCTCCGCCGACGCGGTGCAGAGCGCTCCCGACCGGGCGCGGCGCAGCAGTCCCTGCACGGACAACTGGAGGGAGGTGACCGGGGTCTTCAGCTCATGAGAGGCAACGGAGAGGAATTCATCACGAAGGCCAATGGCCTGCTGGGCTTCCCGATAGAGCCGGGCGTTGTCCACGGCCATGGCCGCGCGGCGGGCCAGCTCCTGCGCGACGGAGAGCTCGGCCAGGCCATAGCGGCTCCCGTCGTCCAGCCGGGCGAGGGTGAGCGCGCCGAGCGTCCGGCCACGCGCGAGCAGCGGCACTGACAGCCAGGACTGGAACTCGAGGACGCCGCACTCGAGAGCAGAGGAGCCGCAACCCTCCAGGCAGAACTCCGGCTCGCCGCGGCGGAGCACCCGCCCAGGGCCATGCGTGGCATTGAGGTCCGGTGGCGCGTGGGCGTCCTTCGCGGGCCACCTGGCCCGCAGTATCTGGGATTGGGCCACCGCGATTCGCTGGGGGGAATGGTCGTTGTCCAGCAGGTCGACCGTACACCAGTCCGCGAACCGCTGGACGGTCAGCGCCGCCACGTTTCGCAGCGCGTCCTCGGGGGCGAGCGAGCCCGCGAGCAGTCCCGAGGCTTCCGCCAGGAACGCGGACCTTCCTTCCTGCTCCTCGGCGCGGGTCCGCGCTTGCTGCTCACGCAGGAAGGTCTGGTCTCGCTCCCGCTCGGCCCGGCGTTGCTCGGTGATGTCGATGCCCGTGCCGATGATGTACTCGACCGCTCCCGACGGGCTGCGGAGGATGTTGCTGGACCATGCGATGAGGCGGCGCTCTCCCGCTCGCGTGAGCCAGCAGCTCTCGTACTCCTCGTGCCCCTGGCCTGCGGAGAGCTGGGCGAAGTCCCGCTCGACCCGCGCCGCTTCTTCCGGGGCCTGGAGCTGCTTCCAGAACCGCGCGCCGCGAAGCTCCTCGAAGGAGTAGCCGGTCATCTCCTGGCATGCACGGTTGAAGCGGACGATTCGGCCCTCCACATCCAGGACGATGAACAGCGCGCGGGCTGTATCCAGGACCGCCGAGCTGAAGTCCCGCTCGTGCTGGAGGTCCCGCTCCGTGCGCCGTCGAGCGGTGACGTCCCGGAAGTAGGCGGCCCGCCCATAGTAGACGCCGTCAGCACTCACCACCGGAGCGTCGTACTGCTCGAATATCCGCCCATCCTTGAGCCGAAGCTCGTCGTGCCCCGACGCGTCGCGGTGCTCAATGAAGAAGGCTGCGCGCGCCATGAACCGGGCAGGCTCCTCCACGAGCTCCGCCGCCGCACGGACCCACGCCCCGTAGGGTGCGGACAGGAGCGCCTCCTCCAGCCCCCACATCTGCACGAGGCGGCGGTTGTGCGTGAGCGTCCTTCCTTCCTGGGTGGAGATGAGGATGCCCTCGTCGGAGGCCTCGCTCAGGGACTCCAGCAGCGTCTTCTTCTGGTGGAGCGCGCGCTCGCTCTCCAGGATGCGGGTGAAGAGCTGCCGGTGCATGAGCGCGGTACGGAGCACGCCGCCGAGGCGCTCCATCATGCCTCGGTAATGTCGCGGGAGCTGCGGCTCGCGGTCGAAGTACAGCAGCAGCGCGCTGGCGCTGTGCGCAGCGTCCGCCCCGATGATGGGAATGGACCAGCGCACGAGCCCTGGCATTTCCAACTCCGGAAAGGGCAGGTTCACCTCGGCGGGCCCTTGCTTCCCTCCGGGCTCGGAGCGGGCGGGAATCGGAAGCTGGCGGGACGCAGCGGAGAGTCCACTTGCGCCCTGAAGGATGACCTGCCCCCGCGCGTTCACCTGGACCCAGAGGGCGACCATGCACCCCAGCCGCTCCGCGACACGGTCCATGAAGGCGTCCGCGGGCTTGCTCGGGTCGAAGAGGTCGAGCGCCGCGACGGTGAGCTCCTGGAGCACGCTCAGCAGCGCGAGTCGCTCCTCGGTGAGCTTCCGGTCCTCGTCCTCGCGGGGGTCCGCCATGTCCGACCTCGTCCCATCACCCTGGAAGGGCGAGCACCACCACCGTCTTGTTGTGGAACTGCGGAACGCCACCTCCCATGGCCCCCACCTCGCCCAGGGTCAGACAGCCCACGAGCGGCGTGGCCTCCCCGAGCGCTCCCTGGACGCGTGAGAGCTCGTCTTGGATTTCCTCGCCCAGGATGGGGTAGCGGGAGAAACAGTCGAACACGACCGCGCCACCCAGCGCGCCAGGGGTTCCTGTCCGAGCCAGGGTGGCCGCCCCTGCGGCCGCGTCCAACAGGTCCGCGCGCGCTCCCTCCATCACCCGGACCAACGAGCCATCAGGTATCTCGGCGACGCAGCGGACCGAGCCGTCGGGTCCGATGGAGATTAGCTCGCGAATCACGAACTCCCCATTGGCCTGGGGAATCCCCAGCGGGTGGGTCATCGCGAAGCGGGCGAAGCCCTGCACGTCCAGCGCGTCTCCGCGGCTCGCGGCCGTGCGCCGGTAGACCTCGAACGCGCTCTCGTAATCGAGCTCGATGGCGGTCGCGCCGTGGGCCTTCGTGACCTGGGTCGGTGGGCCGTATGGATACCAGCCGTGCTGAATCCCGACGCCGATCGGCGCCTGGGCATCAAAGGCAATCACCACCACCCGGTCCCGGTATGCCTGCCCATTCGTGAACTGGGCCGTCATGGCGCTCCGGAGGTCGCCTCCCGCTCCGCCCCCCGCCCAGACGACACCCGCCCCTGCCTCCTGCTGCGCCCCGCGCACGACTTCCGTTGGATTCCCGCTCAGCGCGTCCGGGAAGACGAGCAGCGCACGGCGGCGCCCCGGCCGCATGGGAGGCAGCTTCTCGATGGCACGCGCCACCGCATCACGCCCGGCCGCTCGGGGGTCCTTGCTCACGGGCCCACCCATCCCCGTTCCGACCTGCAAGTCCATCCCGCGGAACAGCGCGACCACCAGCCCCTGGTGCAGCAGCTCGGTTCCCGCGAAAACACCCGCCGCGCAGCATCCGGCCCAGGGGAGGTCCCGGAGCTCCCGCCGGAGCGCCGACGCCAGGTCATCCGCGTCATATTGGTCCGTGCAGAGGACCAATGCGAAGGTGGGCGCGTCCGCGCCTCGCAGCGCCTCCGCGCCCGCCTCCCGGGCGGCGACTTCGCAATCGGGAGAGCAGCTCTTTCCAATCTGCATCCGCATCCCACTGGAATCGATATTCACGCGCGTACTGGCGTGCAGGTGGAGCTGGCTTCGTTTGGCCGAAGCAGGCGCCTTTCGGGCCTGCCTCGGTTGACACCTCCCTCGTGCGCTCGGTTGTATCTCCGTGCTCATCGAGTGAGCGCAGCGTGCGCTCGAAAGGGGGACCTTGTGAGACGCGGAACCATTCTCTTCGTCCTGGCCGTCGTGACTTCCGTGGGGTGTGGCGATGCCGCGGACCCGGACCCGGGCGGGTGTCCCGAGACAGGCACGGGGACGTTGGAGTTGGCCATCGAGGGACTGCCTGCCTCCGCCAACCCTCACGTCATCATCCGCCGGGGCAGTGAGTCCCGGGAGGTGCGCGCGGGCGGCCAGCTGGCGGGGCTCGCGGCGGGCATGTGGACGCTCTCCCCCGAGCCGGTGGCGGGGAGCGGCGGCCGGGTTCGCGCCGCCTATGATGCGCCGGCCCGTCAGGTATGCGTCCTGGATGGCGAAGCGGCTGCGGCGGCCATCCAATACGCGCTCATCCCCAGCAGCCAGCGGCTGTGGCTGTCCACCAGCAACGGTGCGGCAGAGGTGGAGGCCTTCGCCGCCGAGGAACTGGAGGTCACGGGCGCGCCGCAGGCCACCGTCCGGCTCGGTTCGAGCCCGGGCATTCCCCGGGCTTCAGGGCTCGCGTTCGACAGGCGTGGCAACCTCTGGGTGGCGCTGGGGTCGGGGGAGCTGCGGCGCTACCCCGCCGGCGACCTGGGCGCCTCCGGCGTCAAGAGCCCCGACGTCATCATGAGCGGCGGCGTGTTGAGCGCCGGGAGCCCGGGGCCCATCGCCATCGCATTCGATGCCGCTGGCGACCTGTGGACCTCCATCGGGTTCAGCAACACCGTCATCCGGTTTGGCGCGGCCCAGCTTGTCTCCGGCACCGCTCCGGCACCGCAAGTCGTGCTGAGCGGGCTGGGAGACCCCTCCACGCTCGCGTTCGACGCCGTGGGCAACCTCTGGGTGGGAGACGTGACGGCCGGGGCCTCCCGCATCCACAAGGTGGCCGCATCGAGCCTCCAGGCGTCCGGCGCGGTGACGTCCGTCACGAGCATCGAGGTGCTGGAAGCCGCTCCGGGCAGGAGCTTCGCGGGCCCCGCGGGGCTCGCCTTCGATGGGGAGCGAAACCTGTGGGTTTCCTACGGCGCGAGCGGCGTCGTCGTGCGGCTCACGCCCGATGACCAGGGCGGCTCCGGCGCGGTGAGCGTCGTCCCGGGTATCCAGATTGACGCGGGCGGTCCCAAGGAACTCGCCTTCGACGAAGGAGGGGGGCTCTGGATGGCCTACAACTCCGGGAGGATTTCCCGGCTGAGCCCGAGCCAGCTCAGCGTCTCTGGCGCGCCCACGCCCGACGTCGTCATCTCCAGTCCCGACCTCGGGGCCACGCATGGCGTCGCGGTGTATCCCGCCCCCGCGAACCTGCCGCTGTTCCATCGATTGCCGTGACACGGGCCGGTTGGCGTGGGGCGCTGGCCGCTCGACACTTCCAGCGCGCAACGAACCGTTGAATGGCCGGGCGGGGGACTTCCTTCCCCCGTTGCCGGGACAGTAGCGTTGCTCGCATGGCATCGGGCACCGTCTTGCTGCGACTCGGCGTGTTGGGAGGGCTGCTCGCGGGTTCCGCAGCGTTGGCGGCGGACACGGCGGATGTGCCCCGGGCGGAAGCCGCTCCAGTGGGCCCGGAGTCCTCATCCGTGCAGTGGCAGCTCCTGGCGGGCGGCCTCGCCTCGCTCGACGGCTATGCCTCAACGGGTTACCAGGGATGGCTGCTCGGGGCTGGCTGGGAGTTCCCCCGGCTGCGCTTCCGCTTCCAGTTCCTGGCGGGCCTCCCGTCGAGCATGGTGGAGACCCGCACCGAGGTGAAGCTGGAGCAGTACGTCTTCGGCTTCTGGCTGGACACGCCCATGCTCCGCTCGGGTGCGTGGCGTTGGAGCGTGGGCGCGGGGGCGGGCTTCCTCCTCTTCGGCCGGACCGCTTTTGCCCGCGTGGGCGGACTGGACACCGCGGGCCCCCGCTTCGTCCCCGCGCTCCTCACGGGGCCGGATACCTCCCTGCGCTGGCGTTTCTCGAAGTACTTCGCCGTGGAGGGCTCGCTGGCGATGGACATCGTCTTCGGCCGCCCCCTCATCGGCTTCCAGAGCGCGCAGGGGTTCGAACCGCTCCATGAGGGCTGGGCCGTCCGGCCGCGACTGAGCGTCGCGATGATGGTCTTCCCGTGAAAGGTGGCCGCCCGATGAACCGCACTGACTTTGCATCGCACGCGCCTCACGGGACGTTCCGGCACCTGCTCGTCCTGGCACTGCTCGCCTGGAGCGGAGGCTGCGCCGTGGAGGACCCCGTCGCGCGGGTGCGTGTCGCGGACGGTGGGACGGGCACCTTCTCCACCGATGACGACGAGGCCCTGCTCCTCGGTGAGGATGACCTGGAGCTGGCGCTTCCGGATTGCGCGGAGGTCGAGCCGGATGCCGGCTCGGGCGTGGCTTGCGAGGACTCGGGGACGCCGGACGCTCCGTAGTCGCCTGGTGGCAGGCGTGGGTGGACATCCCACGCGGTGGGATTCGACAGTGAATCGCACGTCCCGAGGCTCCAGGAACTGGCGCCGCCGGAGTCTCGTGTCCATGTTGCACGCGTCCATCCGGTGAACAGGAAGGTGCGCGTGTTCCAGCCAGCTCCTCGCGATGCGCGAGCCCATGATGGGAGCTGGCCCGTGTTGCTGTGGGAGCCTGCTGCCACGCGGCCGCGCGGTGGAGCGTCCCGGTCATTGGAGAGGGCATCGACGCCCTGCGCCATGGCGCCCGTGGTGCTGGAGGTGCGCCCGCGGGTCCGCACGGCGGACGCCGAGGTGACGGTGGGCAGCGGCGCCGAGTGCGACATCGTCCTCGCCGAGCCCACGGTGTCCCGCCTGCATGCGCGCCTTCGTCGTGAGCCGCACACCGGGCTGTGGTGCGTGACGGACCTGGAGAGCGAGCGGGGGACGTACCAGGATGGGGTGCTCATCCTGCCGGGCCGGCCCGCGCCGCTGCTGTGCCGCTCCCGGCTCACGCTGGGGAACGTGGAGCTCCTGTTCCTCCAGACGTATGCCTTCGAGCAGTCCGTGCGCGTGTCCTCGCTGACGCCCCCGGTGAGCTTGACCCGCCGGAGGTGACCTCCTACAAAGGGCGCGCCCTTGGGTGCCCATGTCGGGCTTTCAAGAGGGAAGCCGGTGAGAGTCCGGCGCGGTCCCGCCACTGTGAACGGGCAGCCCTGAGGTCAGGGCCGGGGGCTTCGGTTTGTCGCCACTCCATCCGCGGCCGAGCGCCGTTCTGGGGGAAGGCGGAAGTCCTCTTCTGGCATGACGCAGCGTGCGCCAGTCGCCAGAGCCCGTCAGCCAGGAGACCTGCCCAGGGGTGCGGCCGAGCCTTTCGCGGGCCCGGGCGGTTGGCCTTCTCTCTTCGTCGGAGGGAGCGGAAGGCGGAGCATGCGGTGGACCTTCCTCGCTGGGCCTGCCGTGTGCCTGGTGCTCAGCCTTCCATGTCCCGTCAGGGCGCAGCCTTCCGAGGCCGAGCCCGCCCCCGCGCGCACCACGGTGGTTCGCGGCAGGACACCCCCTCCGCCTGAGTCTCCGGAGCGGAGGGACCCGACGGGCGCCATCACCGTCATTGATGCGCGAGAGCGAGCAGGCGAGGCGCGCGACACGGCGGAGCTGCTCGTGGGCTCGGTGGGGCTCGCGGTGCAGGACTCCGGTGGTTACGGACAGAGCAAGAGTCTGGTGGTGCGGGGCGCGTCGTCCAACGGCGTGCTCGTGTTCCTGGATGGCATTCCGCTCAACGGCGCGGGCGGCCTGTCGGACCTGTCACTCATTCCCGCCGCGCTGGTCGAGCGCTTCGAGGTGCTGCGAGGTGGCGCGGGCGCGCGCTATGGCTCCGGCGGCCTGGGCGGCGCCATCAACATCATCACCCGCGCACCGGGGCCGAACCTGCGCACGAGTGGTGAGGTGACCTACGGGAGCTGGAACACGGCGCTGGGCCACGTCGCCGCCACGGGGCCGATGCTGGGCGGGCAGGCGCTGCTGCTGGTGCATGCGGGCCGCTCGGACGGTGACTTCGCCTACGACGTGGACGAACTGCCCGCCGTGGACGGCAATCCCCAGGTCTCCGAACGGCGCGCCCGCAACAACGCGCAGGGCGGTGGCGCGCTCCTGCGCTACCGGCGACGGCTCGTGGGGGGCTCGCGGCTGGATGCGCTCGCGGAGCTGTCCCTGGAGAACCGCGCCATTCCGGGCACCGTGCAGAATCCCCAGTCCACCGGAGACCAGGAGCTGGGGCGGCTGGCGCTGGGCCTTCGCTGGTCGGGCGTGCTCGACGGGTTGGGGCAGGGGAGCGCGCGAGGCTTCTTCCGGCGTGATGGCCTGGAGGTGACGGGGCACATTCCCGGCGCGGGCGGCGCGCAGCGGCACTCGGTGGGCGGCGTGGAGCTGGAGGGCCGCAGGCCGCTGGGAGAGTACCAAGCGCTGACTGTCACGGTGGCGACCTCGGGTGAGACGGTGACGCAGGAGGAGGGCGCACAGGCCTCCTCGTGGTGGCGCGCCAGCGTCATGGCCATGGATGAGGTGCGGCTCTTCGGAGGCACGCTGGACGTGGTGCCTTCGATGCGGCTGGAGCGGGTGGGGCCGTACTGGTTGCTGTCGCCGAAGCTGGGTGCATCCGTCGAGCTGGGGCGCGGCTTCGGGCTGCGCGCCAACGCCGGGCAGTCCCACCGCGCGCCGTCCTTCCTGGAGCTGTACATCCGGCAGGGGACGCTGCTGCCCAACCCCGGGCTGAAGCCCGAGCGCGCCTTGTACGCGGACGCGGCGGTGACGTGGCGCTCCGGTCCGGAAGACTCCGAGGAAGCGGCGCCACGCTGGGGCCTCACGCTGGGCGGCTTCGCGGCGCTGTATGAGAATCTCATCGCCTATGAGCTGTACCCGCCGCTGATGGCGCGTCCGTACAACTTCGACACCGCGCGCGTGTGGGGCTTGGAACTGGAGGGCGAGGCGAGGCCTTTCTCCTGGCTCCTGGCCAGCACGGGCTACACGTACCTGCGCACGGAGAACCGCTATGGGGACCCGCGCTTCTTCGGCAAGGACCTGCCGTACCGTCCCAGACACAAGTGGGTGGGGCGGGTGCGCGCGGGGCCAGATTGGCTCAACGCCCGCGCGGAAGTGCTCTACCAGTCCGCGCAGCTCATCAACCGCACCGGCTCGCTCGATTTGCCATCACGCACGTTGGTGAGCGCGGGCGCGTCCAGCACCTTTCTTCATGGTCCGGACCTCACCCTGTCCGTCGAGCTGAAGAACCTCCTCGACGTCCGGACCTTCGACTTCACGGGCTTCCCGCTGCCGGGTCGCGCCGTCTACGTGACGCTCGCGGTAGCGCTCGAGCCAGGCGCGTCACCGTCATCCTCATCCACTCGGGAGCCCCATGACTCGCCCGCGTCCCCTGTCCCCTGAGCCGTTCCTTCCGACCTTGCTGCTGACGGCCGTGGCGGCGCTGCTGCTCACCGGGTGCCCCGAGGAGGGCGCGGTGTGCACCTCCGGCCTGTCCGTCTGCGGTGACGCCTGCGTGGACCTGCGCGGCGACGTCGCGAACTGCGGCGCCTGTGGCAACGCGTGCGGCGATGGGCAGACGTGTCAGGCCGGCGTCTGTGACTGTCGCCCGGGGACGGAGTCCTGCGGTGGCGCGTGCGTGGCCACGGCGAGCGATGTCGCGAACTGCGGCGCCTGTGGCAACGCGTGCGCCGCCGGGCTCGTGTGTGAATCCGGCGTGTGCCGCGAAGGCTGCTCCGAAGGCAGCTTGCGGTGCGGGGACTCGTGCGTGGACGTTCGCGCGGACGTGCTCAACTGCGGCGCCTGCGGCAACGTGTGTCCGGATGTGCAGACGTGCCACGAGGGACGCTGCGGCTACGACGTGGTGGCGGCCTGCTACACGCACGGGCAGCTCGTGGGCATCCAGGCGGGGACGGACCAGCTCGGGCCGCGGCGTCAGTTCGGCTCGGGCGTGCAGACGCTCGCGTCCTGGGACGGCCATGTGCTGGCCGCGGACGCCACGGCTTCGAAGCTGCTCCAGGCGGCGGGCGGCGCGCTGGGGACGGTGGTGGAGGAGGACTCGCTGGGCGGGGTGGCGGGCTCGCCCAACGACATCCTGGTGGACCCGCCTTATGTCTACGTCGTGGACTCGGTGAACAACACCTTGCAGGTGCTCAAGCGGGAGGGCCCTTCCCAGGGTGCGGGGCTGGGCCTGCGCACCGTGACGCAGGTGAACCTGGGGGCCAACACCAGCCCGCAGGCGCTGGCGAAGTGGGGCACCACGCTGTACGTCCCCTTGTTCGGTACGGGCGGCTCCATGTTCCAGTTCGGCAATGCCGTCGCGCGCGTGGACATCTCCAACCCCGAACAGCCGCGCAAGGTGGACACGATTTCGCTCACCGGGCTGGACCTGAAGCCCTTCGACGGCGGCACGGTGTTGCCGCTGCCTTACTCCGTCGCGGCGACGGAGGCGGGGGTGTACGTCAGCCTCACCAACCTGAATCCCTACAACGGCTACAAGCCCAATGGCCCGGGCATGCTCGCGAAGATCGACCCCGCGAGCGGCCGTGTGAGCGCCATCGACCTGGGCGCGGCGGATTGCCTCAACGCGGGCTACGTGGAGGCCGTGGGTGACCAGCTCGTGGTGGCCTGCCTGGGCGAGGCCGAGTACGACGAGGCCAACGGGCACAGCGCCAGCGCCGTGCGCGCCTCCGGGCTGGTGCTGGTGAAGAACGACGCGCCCGTGGCGGCGTACGCGCTCAAGGCGGGGTGTGAGCCCGGAACGCTGGGCTGCAACCTCTCCGTGGCCAGCCGCTTCGCGGTGGCGGAGGGCGCGGTGTACCTGGCGGACACGAACGCGGGCCGCGTCTTCGTGGTGGCGGTGGAGGACGGGCGGTTGGTGGAGCGCCGCGGCTTCTCTTCGCCCCAGGCCCTGGGGCCCGCGCTGGAGGCGTGTCCCACGGACCCGCGCCGGCCCGTGTCCAATGCCATTGACGTCACCGCCCTGCACTGAGGAAGCGCACGCCATGCCGATGAACACGACTTCCATTTCGCGTCTCTGCTCGGGCATGTCCGTCCTGCTCGCCACGGTGCTGTGCCTGCTCACCGGTACGGTGAGCGCGGCGGAGACGTCGAGCCTGAGGACGCTGGGGCCGCCAGCGCCTTCCAAGGTGCGGCGCGTGGTGACGCTGGCGCCCTCGCTGTCGGAGATGGTGCTGTCCCTGGGCGCGGGGAGCACGCTGGTGGGGGTGTCCCGCTTCGACGAGGCGAAGGAGGTGGCGAAGCTGCCGCGCGTGGGCGGCTTCACGGACCCTTCCGTGGAGGCGGTGATTGCGCTCAAGCCAGACCTGCTCCTGGTGCAGCCCGGGCCGGGCAACCAGCGTCCGGTGGAGAAGATGGCCGAGCTGGGCGTGCCCGTGCTGCTGCTGCCGCTGCACTCCGTGGCGGACGTGCTCGCGGCCATGCGCGCGGTGGGGAAGGCGCTCGGACGGGAGAAGGAGGCGGAGGCGGTGGTGGTGGGCATCGAGGCCACGCGCACGCGCATCCGGGAGGCGGCGAAGAAGCTGCCCGCGCCGCGGGTGCTGTTCGTCTATGGCTTCGAGCCGCTCGTGGTGGCGGGGCCTGGCTCTTTCGCGGACGAGCTGCTCCGGGACGCGGGCGGCATCAACGTGGCGGCGGACGCGAGCTCCGCGTACCCGGTGTACTCGGTGGAGCGCGTGGTGCGTGCCCGGGCCACCGTGGTGGTGGATGCCGCGGACGTGGACGTGGGCAAGGACAAGTTGCGGGCACTGCCCGGCCTGTCCAACGCGCGCTGGGTGGACCTGCCCTCCATGTCGCTGCTGCAGCCGGGACCTTCGCTGGGGCGGGGACTGGAGGAACTCTTCCGTTTGCTGCATCCGAAGGGAACGGGTAAGGCCGCGCCGTGAGCGAGCCGGCGACATCCCAGCGTGCACATGGCGGAGCGGGAGGCTTTCGCGCCTCGCGCGCGGTGATGTTGTTCGGGGGCTTCCTCGTGTTGGCGGTGGGCTGCCTGGCCGTGGCGGTGCGCTTCGGTGAGCAGTCCATCTCCCTCACCGCCGCGCTGACGGAGCCCACGTCCACGGACGCCGTCATCTTCTGGTCGCTGCGGCTGCCGCGCGCGCTGCTGGGGGCCATCGTGGGCGCGGGGCTGGCGGCCTCGGGCGCCACGCTCCAGGGGCTCTTGCGCAATCCGTTGGCGGACCCGTTCGTGCTCGGCGTGTCTGGCGGGGCGGCGATGGGGGCGACGCTGGCGCTCGCGGTGGGGCTCGCCACCGTGGGCGAAGTGGCACCGGGCCTGGGCGGCGCCATGGCGCGTCTGTCCGCGCCGGCGCTCTTCTCCTTCCTGGGCGCGGGGGCCGCCATCCTCTTCGTCCTCTCCGCCAGCCGGGGCTCCGCGTCGCGCGCGCCCTACGCCGCGCTGCTCACCGGCGTGGTGTTCAACGCGTTCGCCTCCGCGGCCATCACCCTGGTGAAGACGCTGTCCGCCCCTGACCGGCTGGGGGAAATCCTCTACTGGCTCGCCGGAGCGCTGGGGTACGAGCGCGGCGGCACGCTGCTGCTCTCCGCGCTGCTTCAGGCCGGCGCGATTGGCGTCATGTGGGTGCTCTCCGCACGGTTGAACCTGTTGTCGCTGGGGGACGATGACGCGGCGTCCCTGGGGGTTCCGGTGGCGGCGACGCGCCGCTGGTTGCTGCTGGCCGCCAGCGCGAGCGTCGCGGGCGCGGTGGCGCTCACGGGGTTGATTGGCTTCGTGGGCCTCATCGTGCCGCACCTGCTGCGGCTGGCCTTCGGGCCGGACCAGCGGCTGCTGGTGCCACTGTCGGCGCTGGGAGGCGCGGCCTTCCTCGTCCTGTCGGATTTGCTGGCGCGGCTGGCCTTCCCCTTGTTCGGGGCCGAACCTCCCGTGGGCGTCGTCACCGCGCTGCTGGGAGGCCCGCTGTTCCTCGCGCTGCTGCGGCGGCGGGTGCGTCTGGGGACCAGTCATTGACAATGGCTTGCACCCGCCATATCCCCGCTCGCGTCCTCGGTGTCGCCGTGGAGCCACGGTGACTCAAGGGAACCCGGTGTGAATCCGGGACTGCCCCGCAGCGGTGAGCAGGAACGAACGCCGTCACGTGAAGCACTGGCCCGAAGCGGGCTGGGAAGCGACGGCAAGTAGGTGGGTGCTCCGTGCACCCGCGCCTGCGAGTCCGAAAACCTGCCGAAGACCCGTGCCCTTGGCACGGACATCACCGAGGCCTCCGAGGGGAGGCGGCGGGGGCGGTGCTGTCCGGCGCGAAAGGTCCGCCGGGGCTTTGCCTTCGGCCGTGTCCTCCTGGAAGCCCATTCGCCCGTGGGGGCGGAAGAGGGAGCGAGGACACCGATGAAGTACGCCGATGTGAAACGCGCAGGAGCCCGCACGAAGTCCCTGATGTTCGCCACGGCCAGCTTGGTGCTGGCGGTTGCCACCACGGGCTGTGGCTCCGAATGCGTGGATGTCTACGACTGCCGCAACGAGAACGGCCCTGCTCCCGCGGGCCAGGAGTGGACGTGCGCCTCGGAGAAGTGTGAGACGCGGCCCATCCAGCAACTCCCCGGGGAAGACGCGGGCACCGACCCGGAGACCGATGCTGGCACCCATCCGGAGCCGGACGCGGGCACGGAGCCGGACGCGGGCACGGAGCCGGATGCAGGTACGGAGCCGGACGCAGGCACGGAGTACACGTGTGAGACGGCGCCGTACGACCCGGTGCTCGGCACGCTTCAGCTCCAGGCGGGCTTCGAGACCGCGAACTCCGCGCCCATGCCGGACGACGTGCTGGCGGTGGCCGTCACGCCGGGCCCCACGTATGCGGTCTATGCAGTGCAAGGGGGGACGAGCGCGGACGTCTATTCGCTGGGAATCTGGCCGGACCTGACGCCTTCCTCGTCGCCGCTGTTCAACGTCCTGGCGCCCGAGGACCGAGGGGCCACGTCGGGCATCTACCCCAACCGCTTCCTCGTGCATGGCGCCGAGCGGCTGCTGGCCGGCTACACGAAGTCGGGTGGCGCGGGCACGGTCTCGCTCTATGACATCGTCACCCCTGACAACTCGAGCTACGTCAACTCGCCGGGCAACATGAGCGCCGCCGCGTTCACGTCGGGCACGACGTCCGCCTTCCTCATCAACAGCATGGGGCTGTCCGCCATCGACGGCTTCGGAATCTATGCGCTGGTGACCTCCGCGGAGCCCGTGGCCTCCGTGAAGGTGGCCGACTTCCCGCAGACCGCCGGCGGAAATGGCTTCAGCGCCGTGGCGACCAACGGCGTCTCCGTGCTCGGTTTCGTCGTTCCGCCGGACTACGCCAACGTGGCCTACGCGGTGGCGCCCTCCGTCGTGAGCGCGGCGCTCTCCTCCAACACGCCGTTCGCATTGGATGCGCAGCCCCAGATTGACGTGGGCAGCGACTTCAACGCGGCCTCCGCTTTCGGTGACGGCGTCGTCGTCAAGCGGGGTGCCTATGATGACACCTGGCAGTTCATCACCACCGACGTGTCCCGCTACAGCCTGTCCGCGGACGCGACCCCGGGTGAGGTCGTCATTGGCGAGCGCACGCCGGTGCTGACGCTCGTGGACCAGTGCACCTCCGTGACGCAGCTGACCCACCTGGGCTCGGACCTGCTGGTGGGCATCGAGGACGTGAACGGCGAGCGGCTGGTCCGCATCCGGGTCGTCCAGTGAGCCATCGCGGCCTCCATCGCTTCGCCTGGGGCACGGCGCTCGCCGTGCTCCTGGGCACCGCCGCATGCGGTGACGATTCCTCCGGCGTCGGCGAAGACGCGGGAACGGACCCGGTGCGGGACGACGCGGGACAGCCGGATGGCTCCACATCGCTGGAGCCCGATGCCGGACTTCCGCCCGAGGACCCCTACGCGGACGAAGTCGTCCTCTTCCTGCCCGGCGACTTCGCGGGCTTCGGGCAGGACCGCTTCCCGGACGTCGTGCTCGGGCCTCCGTCGGGGCTGGGGCCGGACAACGGTTCGCTGGACGTGCTCTCGCTGGGCCGGGGCGGCATAATCGAGCTGCGTTTCACCGACATCGCCGTGGTGGACGGGCCGGGCGTGGACCTGCTCGTGTTCGAGAACACCTTCCGCGTCGCGGGCGGAGCGGCCACGTACTCCGAGCGGGGCATCGTCTCCGTCAGCGACGACGGCGTCACCTGGTACCCATTCCCGTGTGCCACCACCGACGCCGCGGGCGGCTACCCGGGATGCGCGGGTGTCGCCACCGTCCAGGCCAATCCGGCCAACGGTGTCAGCGCCACGGACCCCGCCGTGGCGGGCGGTGACGGGTTCGACCTGGCGACGGTGGGCCTCAAGCGAGCGCAGTACGTGCGCATCGTCGACGCAGGCAACAACCGCTACGGCGGCACCTCCGGGGGGTTCGACCTGGACGCCGTCGCGGTGGTGAACGGCGTGTCGCTTCGGAGCGGCACCCCGTGAAGCGGCTCCCGCCACGGCCATGTCCCCTGTCCATGACGGGGGAGGTGGACCGCCGCGCCGCGCTCGGCACGCTGCTCAAGGGCACCTGTGCCCTGGCGGCGGTCGGGGCGGGGTGTGGTGACGGGTGGCGGGAAGCCGTGGTGCTCGACCCTCCCGATGCGGGAGGGCCGGGCCCGTCTTGTGCGCCGCCGGTGCCGTCGGGCCCACCCGGCGAGGGCTGGGTGGAGGTCCCCCTGGTGGAGCATCCCGCGCTGGAGGTCCCCGGCGGCGCCGCGGAGGTCCGCATTCCCCAGGCGCTGCTGGACGTGGTGGTGGTCCACACCTCACCTGGCTGTTACGCGGCGCTCTGGCGCATCTGCACGCACGGTGATTGCGCCGTGGACTGGGTGCCGGCCGACGGCGTCATGGAATGCCCCTGTCATGGCTCCCGCTTCACCCAGGAGGGGCAGGTGCTGAATGGCCCGGCGACTCGACCGCTCGCGGCCTTCCCCGTGGTGAGACAGGGCGCGTCCCTGTTCATCCACAGGCCCCGCTGAGCGAACGTTCGGGCCATTCGTACCACTGGTGAAATGACGCGGTGCGGAGAGGCGTGTTCTGGCGCCGGGTTACGGGATACCCGCACTGAGTCAGTGTCTCCTTCTCTCAACAGGCGGGAGAGTCGTGTAATGTCGGGCATTCGATGTGGCAGATCATCATCAACGGGCCCGGCTACTTCGACACGTCGTACGATCTGCCTGAGGGCGTGACGAGCCTCGGCCGCGCGGACGAGAACGATATCGTCCTGGGCGGCGATCTCGTCTCACGCCGGCATGCGCGGCTGTTCGTCGACGGTGACGTGCTGCGAATCGAAGATTTGGGCAGTCGCAACGGCAGCCGCATCAACGGCGCGCCCTTGCAGGGTTCTCGGCAACTCGTCGCCGGAGACTCGGTGGCGCTGGGCGAGAACGTCCTCTCCGTGCGCCAGCCCAACACCGTGGAGAACGCGGCCACGGAGATGGTGGACCTGGGCGCGGGCGGCGTCGTGCGCTTCGGCCACGGCCAGGACGTGGGCCCCTCCGTCCTGATGGCGAAGAACGTGCGCGACGCGGACGTGCTGCGGCTCCTGGACAATGTGGGTCCGGTCTCCTTCGACGACAGCTTCTCCGCGTCCGCGCCGCTGCCCGCCGCGAGCCCGCGCGTGGGGCAGGAGACGCTGGTGCTGTTGTTCCGCACCGCGGAGGCGCTCTCGTCGGCCGCCACGCTGTCTTCGTTCCTGGACACCACCATGGACCGGCTGCTGGAGGTCACTGACGCGACCACGGCGGTGGTGCTGCTCAAGCACGCCACGGGCGCCATGGTGCCCGCCGCCGTGCGCCACCGCGGCCGGCTGGCCAAGGGCGAGGTGCCCGTCTCGGATGCCATCGTGGAGGAGGCCCTGCGTCAGGGCCGCGCGCTCGCCGTGGGCGACGTGCGCGATGACCGCCGCTTCGCGGGCCGGGAGAGCGTCATCCTCTACGGCGTGGACCGGGTGCTGTGCATCCCCATCGGCACCGAGCCGCCCTACGCGGGGGTGCTCTACGTCAACCTGTCGGCCAAGGGTGACGCCAGCGTGGAGTCGATGCTGGATACCTGCACCGCGGTGGCGCATCTGGTGGCCACCGGCGTGCAGAAGTTCTCCCCGCGCGAGGGCAGTCCCGCGGCGGACAGGCTGCGGCGCGACCTGGAGCGCTTCCACCCGCCGGACGTGGCCGAGCGCCGCGCCGCCGAGGCCCAGAAGCAGGGCGGCAAGCTGCCCGGCCTGGAGGAGCGCAGCCTCACCATCCTGCACGCGGAGCTCGTGGGCTTCTCCGTGTTGTGCATGCGCATCGGCGCCGCTCGGGCCACGCAGATGCTCAACGACTTTCACGCGCGGATGAGCGGCATCGTCTTCAGCTTCGAGGCCACCGTGGAGGGCTTCCGGGGCGAATCCCTGCGCGCCCTCTTCGGCGTTCCCTACGCGAAGGGCGAGGACTCGATTCGGGCCGTCCGGGCCGCCCTGGCGCTGCGCTCCGAGTGGGAGCGGTCCATGGCGCGCCGGCCCCTGGACGAGCGCTGCGAGCTGCGAATCGCCCTGCACAGCACCCGGGCCCTGGTGGGGATGATCGGCACCGAGGTGCGCCCGGACTACACCGTGGTGGGGGATGGCGTCGGGATTGCGGGGTGGCTCGCCGGTACCGCCAGCCCGGGCCAGGTGCTCATTACCGGCAAGGTCCTGGCCACCGTGGGGGCACGCTTCGACGTCCAGCCGCTGGGCGAGCGCCTCATCCGCCCCCCGAAGGACAAGGTAGCGGCCTTCGAGGTGCTGGAAGAGGATGTAGGCCAGTTGACCAATCCCGGCTTCCGTTGAGGGGGCCGCGTCCGGTTGACGGGTTGCTGGGATGTACCGGGAAAGGGTTCAATACGGACCCCGTCGTGGTGAACCCCCGCACCGCATGAACTCGTCAACCCAACCCGCCCGGTTGAGACCCTTCCGGCCCCAGCCCTTTGGCCGGTACACGCTCCTGTCCCAACTGGCGACGGGGGGCATGGGAGAGATCTACCTCGCGCGGTTGGAGGGGGCGCAGGGGTTCGAGAAGCTCTGCGTCATCAAGAAAATCCTCCCGCAGCTTGCCGCGGACACGGACTTCGTCGAGCGCTTCGTGGGCGAGGCCCGCACCCTGGTCCGCCTGAGCCACGGCTCCATTGCCCAGGTGCTGGACATGGGCCTCCACGAGGACGAGGCCTACATGGCGCTCGAGCACGTGGACGGCAAGGACCTGCGCAAGGTGGCCGCGCGCGTGCGGGACAGGCAGATGCCGCTGCCGGTCACGTTCATCCTCTACACCATGGGCCGGGTGCTGGACGCGCTGGCCTATGCGCACCGCAAGAAGGACGACGACGGGGAGGACCTGAAGCTCGTCCACCGGGACATCTCGCCGCAGAACATCCTCATCTCCTACGAAGGGGAGGTGAAGGTCATCGACTTCGGGCTCGCCAAGAGCCGGCTGTCGGCCGCGAAGACGAACCCCAGCATCATCCTGGGCAAGTTCCTCTACATGTCGCCGGAGCAGGCGCGGCACCAGCCGGTGGACCGCCGCAGCGACCTGTACGCGGTGGGGCTTTGTCTCTACGAGCTCATCTGCGGGAAGAACCCGTTCGACGGGGTCCACCCGGGCGAGCTCATGTCCCTGGTGGCGAACCCGCGAATCGCGCCGCTGGACCAGGTGGAGCCGCTCACGCCACCCGCGGTGACGGCGCTGGTGGCCAAGGCGCTGGCGGTGGACCCGTCGCAGCGCTTCCAGACGGCGGAGGAGTTTCGCGGGCGGCTCCAGGCCTGCCTGATGGAGATTGACTCGAGCGCGGGCCCGGAGAGCGTCAGCCGCTTCATGCGCGAGCTGTTCTCGGCGGACTTCCAGTCCGAGCGGCGTCTCCTGGCGAGCCTCAAGGAGGTGCCGCGCCTGTCCACGGCAGAGGTCCGTGCGCTGGCCTCGATGCCGGATGATCCGCTGGCGCCGAAGATGGCGCACGCGATGCTGCCGGCGAAGACCATCCGACTGGATGGCCCGGTGGAGCCGCTGTCGTTCTTCCCCACGCCCCGCAGCCGCGAGGGCGGTGGTCCGGTGACGGACGGTGAGACGCGCCCGGGTGTCCCGATGGACGAGTCCACCCGGCCCGGGGTCCCCATCGAGGCGCTGGAGGACGAGGCTCGGACGCGGGGTGCGCGCCAGGACACGGCGCCCTCGGTGGAGGTGGGGCCGGAGGCCTTCGTTCGCGGCGGCGGGGTGAGTCCTTCGTCTGCTCCGATTCCTCGCGCGCCCGCGCTGACGCGCGAGGTCCAGATGACGTCGATGCCGCCCGAGGCGGTGCCGCCGGGTGTGGCCGCCGCGCGTGCGCTGCTTCCGTCGCACATGCGGCCGACCGAGCTGGCGATGCCGAGCCTGGGCGGGCCGTCTTCTCCCGAGGACGCGTCCGTTCAGGTGGAGTCGACGGCCGCGAAGGCCGAGTCGCTTCGGGGCAAGGCGTTCGAGGCGAGCCCGAGCGTGATTGCCTCGGTGGGCGCGCCCACGCCCGCGGTGCCGCTGCGTGGGTCGCAGGGCACGGTGAACTCGCGACCTCCGCCGCCAGGGGCCGAGCCGCGCGCGCCCGGAGCGGTGCTGCCGCGCAGCGGCGTGGTGGTGATGCCCGCGGTCAACGTGCCTGCTCCCGCGCCGATGCCTCGCACGTCGGCGCTGGAGTCGATGCCGGCCGTTGAGGTCTCGGAGGGGGCTGCCGGAGACGAGGACGCCGCCTCGGAGCGCGAGGGCGCGTTTGGGAGTGCGCCGCCGGCCGAGGCGGCATTCAGCGAGCTGCATCCTTCCGGCCCGATGCCTCGAACGGCTTCGATGGTGATGGCCGCCGTCCAGCCGCCTCCGCCTGGCTCGACGCCGTCTCGCGCGATGTCCGCGGTGGGTTCGCCGGATGAGGCCGCGGCTCCACGCTCCAGGTCGTCGGCGGGCATGCCCGCTGTGGGCGCGCAGGCGGGAGTTTCGACTCGCGCCATCTCCTCCGTGGAAGTCGCTGCGTTGGATGCGCGGGACGAGGCCTCTTCGGACCCGGTGTCTTCCGTGGACATGTCCTCGGAGGGCGGGACGCCGCCGCGCAGGGTGTCCTCGGCGGGGATGGCCGCGGTGTCGCCAGCCCAGGCTGGCATGACGCCCTCGCGGGACATGTCTTCGCTGGGGACACCTCCACCTCCGAAGGGGGCAACGCCCTCGCGAGCCATCCCCGTTGCCCCTGCATCGGGCGCGACGGCTTCCCGCTCCGCGCCCGTGGTGGACGAGCCCGTCGCGGACGCCACCCCCGCTGATGGCGGGCAGGCCCTCTCCCCGGAGGATGAAGCCGAGGCCGCGCACGAGTCCGAGGCGGGCGTGTCCGAGGACGAAGCCGGCCTTTCTTCGACCGACGCGCAGTCACAAGAAGGCGCCTCGTCGGAGCTGCCCGTGCTCTCCACCGAGGATGTGGGGCACGAGGAAGCCGCGCCGAGCATCGCCGACGTCGACACGCATCCGCGCATCCACCGCCCGTCGCGAACCGAACGCCACGACGACACCCAGCCCCGCGTCGCACATAACGCCGACACGGACCCTCGCGTCACCCGCCATGACGACACGCATCCGCGCGTGGTGCTGGACGCAGGCCTCTTCAAAGATGTGGATGGCTCCGAGGACGAGGAGCGGTCCGGCGTCTCCCGGCCCAGGCCTCGGCGGGCCCGGCCATCTTCGCCGGGGATGGCACCGGCCAGCACCGCGCGCAGGACAGGTTCCGTCTCCGCCGTGCGTCCCACCGCGCCCGCCCCCGTCGTGACGGACGAAGAAGAGGACGAAAGCGACGACGATGTCCGCGTCTCCCTCACGCCCAACGAGGAGACGCGGCGCACGACGATGCCCGTCCGCCCGGAGACGCGCTCGGCTGAGCGCATCGCGAAGGAGGACACCCGCCGCACGACGATGCCCGAACGCCCCGAGCGTCGCCGCAAGGGCCCACTGGTGCTCGTGCTGGTGTTGCTGTTCTTCATCCTCGCCGTGGTCGGAGCCTTCTTCCTGGCCCCCCCGGAGCTCCGCGCCCAGGTGCTGAGCCAGTTCATGCCGGAGCAACCCGAAGGGCCGCCGCCCGCGCAGCCCCTGCGTCCCTCCGCTCCCGACGAGGCGCTGGCGGGCAAGGCTGCCAACGAGAACGGCCCGCCTCCGGAGGGGGACGCGGCGCAGGCTCCGGGAACCCCCGCGCCCGACGTCGTGCCGCCAACCGGTGCCACGGAAGGCAGAGGCTCGCTCGACGACTCCTTCCTCGCGCCGCTGGACGCGCAGCAGAAGACCACCGAGGCTCCCGAGAAGCGCGCGGCGCCGGTCCGCAAGATTCGCTCCGCGCGCTCCCGTCAGCTCACCGTGCTGGAGAGGGAGTGGCGCGAGACGAACGCGCTCTTCAACCAGCTCAACTCGGAGCATTCGTGCGTGGTGCTCGGCCTCTGGTGCACGCGGTACGCCGAGGTGAAGAGCGAGGTGGAGGCCGCGGGTAGCGGCGAAAACCCGGAAGCGCTGCGCAAGGTCCGGGCGATGAAGCGCTTCCTGCTGCAGAAGCAGAAGGAGCTGTACTAGTCCCGTGGAGCCCCTGCTTGTCACCCGGGCGCTGGTCGCGGGCTACGGTCCTCGTCCCATCTTGCATGGTGTGGCGTGCGAGGTCCGGCCCGGTGAGCTGTGGGCGGTGCTCGGCCCCAACGGCACGGGCAAGAGCACGCTGCTGCGCGCGGTGCTGGGCCTGGGGCCCTGGACGCGCGGAGAAGTCCGCCTGCTGGGCCGCGAGCGCGCCGCCTGGGAGCCCCGAGCGCTCGCCCGCAAGGTGGCTTGGGTGCCGCAGACCATCGAATCCACGGAGGGCTTCAGCGGCCTGGAACTGGTGTTGATGGGCCGCAGTCCGCACCTGGGCCTCTGGGGTCTGCCGTCCGCGGCCGACGTGGCGCTCGCGCGGGAGGTGATGACGGAGCTCGGCATTGCGCACCTGTCCGAGCGGCCCGCGGAGGCCCTCTCTGGAGGCGAGCGCCGGATGTTGATGCTGGCGCGAGGACTGGTGCAGCAGCCCGAGTTGTTGCTGCTGGATGAGCCCACCGCCTTCCTGGACGTGGCCCACCAGGTGGGCTCGCTCGACCGCGTGCGCGCGCGCGTGGACGCGGGGCTGGGCGCGGTGGCGGTGCTGCATGACGTGAACCTCGCCGCCGCCTTCGCCACCCACGTGCTGCTCCTCCGGGATGGCCAGGTGCTCGCGCAGGGGCCGGCGAACGAGGTGCTGGAGCGTGGCTCCCTGGAAACGCTCTACGGGCTGCCCATGGAAACCGCGCTGGCTCCGTCCGGCGCCCGGCTCTTCGCGCCCCGAGCACCCTCGCGCTGAACCTTCTTCGCCCCCCGGACGCCGGACAGTTGACCGGACGTGCCGGGCGGGAAAGCCTGGACCGCCAACATGTCCCGCTACGCCATCGCCATCTTCGCCAGTGCGTTCCTCCTGTTCGGCGTGCAACCCCTGGTGGGGCGCTATTCGCTGCCGTGGTACGGCGGAACGCCCGGCGTGTGGACGGCGTGCATGTTGTTCTTCCAGGCGGTGCTGCTGGGGGGCTACGCGTACGCGCACGGACTCGCCTCGCGGCTGGCACCTCGCACGCAAGCCCGCGTCCACCTGGGACTGCTAGCGGTGGCGGTGCTGCTGCTGGGCGCACGTGCGTTGCTGGCGGGCTCGCCGGTGGCACCCGGGCCTGAATGGCGTCCGGAGGGCACCGCGCTGGCCGTGCCCCGGCTGCTGGCGATGCTGGCGGTCACCATCGGCCTGCCTTTCTTCGTGCTGAGCACCACCGGTCCGTTGCTCCAGTCGTGGTTCGCCCGCGCGCGGCCGGGCCGCTCGCCCTATCCGCTCTATGCGCTGTCCAACGCGGGCTCGCTGCTGGCGCTGCTCGGCTATCCCTTCCTGGTGGAGCCGTGGGTGGGACGCGGCGCCCAGGCGTGGGGCTGGGGCGTGGGCTTCGTCTTCTTCGCCGTGGCCTGCGCGGTGTGCGCGCTGGACGTGATGAAGCAGCCGGACACGGCGCCCGTCGCCACGGCCGCGCCCGTGACGGCCACGCCGCTGACGGAAGGCGCCGGGGGAGAGGCCGGCGCGGAGGTGGCACGCCCCACCGTGCGCGCCACGATGACGTGGCTGGGCCTGAGCACCTGCGCGTCGGTGCTGCTGCTGGCAACGACGAACCAGCTCTCACAGGACGTGGCGGCCGGCCCCTTCCTCTGGGTGCTGCCCCTGGCCGTCTACCTGCTGACCTTCATCCTCGCCTTCTCCCGCGAGTCCTTCTACTCGCGGACCGTCTACGCGGTGCTGCTCATCGCCTCGGGCGCGGGCGTGGCGCACGCGCAGACGCAGGGGCCGCAGTCGTCGCTCGCGCTCCAGCTGGCCGCGTACTCCGTGGCCCTCTTCGCGGGCAGCATGGTGTGCCACGGCGAGCTGTACCGGCTGCGCCCACCGCCGCGCCACCTCAGCGCCTTCTACCTGTGGGTGTCCGCGGGCGGTGTGCTGGGCGGGCTGCTCATCAGCGTGCTGGCCCCCGCCGTCTTCAGCGCCTACTGGGAGTACCCCTTGTCGCTGGGCGCGTGCTGCGTCGTCGCGTTGGTGGGCATTGCGAAAGAGGCGGGCGAAGCGACGCGGACGCAGCGGCTGCAGCGCGTCCTGCGCGGCGCCATGCTGCTCCTGGTGGCCGGACACCTGACGTACACCATGGCCCGCGAGCAGGGCCGCGCGCGCTTCGCCTCGCGCAACTTCTTCGGCGTGGTGCGGGTGATGGAGCAGGGCGTGGGCTCACCGGAGGACCACCGCTTCACGCTGCTGCATGGCGCCATCACCCACGGGCTCCAGTACGTGACGCCCGAGCGCAGGGGCGTGCCCACGACGTATTACACGCCAGAGGCGGGCCTGGGACTGGCCATCGCCGAGCATCGCCGGCTGCGCGAAGCCGTGGGGCTGCCCGCGGGGCTTCGCGTGGGCGTGCTGGGGCTGGGGGTGGGCACCAGCGCCGCGTTGCTCGAGGCGGAGGACACCGGGCGCTTCTACGAAATCGACCCCGCGGTCATCGCGCTGGCGCAGGGCGAGGGCGGCTACTTCTCCTTCCTGGGAGACACGCCGGCGAAGGTGGAGCTGGTGGAGGGGGACGCGCGCATCTCCCTGGAGCGGGAGCTGGAGACGGGCGGCGCGCAGGGCTTCGACGTACTCGCGCTGGACACCTTCTCTTCCGACGCGGTGCCGGTGCACCTGCTCACCCAGGAGGCGGTGGCGCTCTACCGCGCGCACCTGGCGCCCCATGGCGTGCTGGCGCTGCACATCAGCAACGTCCACCTGGACCTAGTGCCGCTGACGCTGGCTCACGCGCGGGCCCTGGGGCTGCATGCGGCGCTGGTGGTCAACGAGACGCAAGGGGACGCGCTGCGCAGCAACTGGATGGTGCTGAGCCCGGACCGCGAGTTCTCCTGGGGACCCACCTTCACCCGGGCCTCCGCGCGCGTGCGCCGGCTGGGCCTGCGGGAGGACCCCGACTTCACGTGGACGGACGAGAAGAGCAGCGTGCTGCACGTGCTCCGCCGCGGCAGGCCCTCGGCGAGCGTCAAGGACGTGGAGGCGTCCTCCGGCCCGCCTGGCCCCGCGTCCGCCCAGCCCGGGACGGAGTGACTCAGGCGCGCGGCATCGCCTGGGGGCCGGAGGTTGCGACGGCGCTCAGGTCGAGCGCCACCAGCATCACCAGCACCCCGCAGGGAATCGCCAGGGTGGCCGCGCCGAGCCGGGCGAAGAGCATCGGCCCCAGCGTGCACCCGCCCAGGAAGGCGGAGCCGAGCCCCAGGTGCAGCCGGGTCCGCTCGAATTCAACAGCGGTGGGCAGCGCCCAGAGACGGCGTCGCAGGCCCAGCAAGCCCTGGCCCCGCGTTCCCTCGCGCAGCCAGGAACCCAGCCGCACCACCTGGATGCCGATGTCGGTGAGGATGCCGGTGATGTGCGTGGTGCGCACCACGGCGCCAGAGACGCGGGTGACGAGCGCGTTCTGGAGCCCCATGGCATAGGCCAGGCCCCACATGAGCGTCGGCTCGTGTGTACTGGGGTGGTACGACAGCCAGGCGCCGATGCCGCCCAGCGTGAGCGCCTCCAGCAGCAGCGCGGAGGAGTGGCGGCCCCGGGGGCGCTGGCGTGAGGCCTCCAGCAGCACCGACGCGGACACGGCGCCCACCACGAAGGACAGCAGGAGCTGCGCGGCCAGCCAGGCCAGGGCCACGTTGCCCGAGGCCAGGGACTCTCCCAGCGTGGCCATGCTTCCGGACATGTGCGACGTGTGCAGGCCCAGCGCCACGAAGCCCGTGGTATTCACCAGGCCCGCCACGCCCGCGAGCAGCAGTGACAGCAGTGTGTAGGCTCGCCGGTTCCCGGGAGACGATTCCGATGAGAAGGGCATCGCAATGCCCGAGGCTAACACCTGCCTCGGGCAGAGGGGGGCGGAACTAACCCGGCGGCCAGCCCAGCGGGCGCCCGGCCAGCAGGTGCAGGTGGATGTGGAAGACCGTCTGGCCGGCGTGCGCATGGGTGTTCATCACCACCCGGTAGCCGTCGCTCGGGTCCGCGTGCCCGCGCTCCTGGGCCACCTTGGCGGCCGCGATGAAGAGGTGGCCCACCAACTCGCGGTCCTCCGTCGTGATGTCGTTCACGGTGGGGATGTGCTTGTGGGGGATGAAGAGCACGTGGGTGGGGGCCTGGGGATTGATGTCCTCGAAGGCCACGCACACGTCGTCGCGGTAGACCACCTTGGCGGGGATGAGCCCGTCGCGAATCTTGCAGAAGAGACAGTCGGACATGTTTTCCGGCTTACCAGCGGCCGGAGCCCCGCGGAATGGCTTCCGTGGCCTTCCGTTGCCTGCCGGAACCCGCATTTTGCCTCCCGGTGGGGCGGTCGGGCCCCGGGTCTCCTACCTGGGCCCCTCTCGTTGAGGGCCCAAGGAAGGCAGTCCCCCTCAAAGGGCCCCACCGGTGATATCCACGCCCTGACGATGAAATCCATCCGCATCTCCCAACTCCTCGAGGACCGCGACTACGACATGCGGCTCAGTCTCGTCGCCGGCGGCGGCGGGCTGTCGCGCATTGTCGTGTCCTCGCGCATCCAGAAGCCGGGGCTGGCGCTTGCGGGCTTCACCGAGCACCTGCATCCGCACCGCGTCCAGGTGTTCGGCAACACGGAGATTTCGTACCTGGCCACGCTGCCGGAAGCGCGGCAGCGCGAGTCGCTGGCGCAGCTCTTCGGCGAGGAGGAGCTGGCGTGCGTGGTGGTGACCAAGGACCTGGACATTCCCCAGGCCCTCGTCTCCGCGTGTGAAGGCGCGGGGCTGGCGCTGATGAAGACGCCGTTGCTCTCCAGTGACTTCATCATGCGGGTGCAGACCTTCCTGGAAGAGGCCCTCACCGAGTCCAGCAGCCTGCACGGGGTGTTGATGGACGTGTTCGGCGTGGGCATCTTGCTGCTGGGCAAGAGCGGCATCGGCAAGAGCGAGATTGCCCTGGACCTGGTGATGCGGGCCCACCGCCTGGTCGCGGACGACATCGTGGACGTCACCCGCCGCAAGGGGGCCGTCTACGGCGCTGGCAACCCGGTCATCAAGCACCACATGGAGATTCGCGGCCTGGGCATCATCAACATCAAGGACCTGTTCGGCGTGGCCGCCATCCGCGAACAGAAGAAAATCGAGCTGGTCATCGAGCTCCAGGAGTGGGACCCCCACCAGGAGTATGATCGGCTGGGCGTGGAGGACAGGCATCTGCAGATTGTGGGGGTGGACATCCCCCTGTCGGTGGTGCCCGTTCGTCCGGGCCGCAACATGGCGACCATCATCGAGGTCGCCGCGCGTAATCAGTTGCTAAAGCTACAGGGCCACCACTCGGCGAGAGAGTTCGCCGAGCGACTCAACCGGGCCATCGCCGAAGGGGCGATGCGCCGTACCCTGGGAGAAGAGGTCGAGTGACCGCCCCCGCGAAACAGATCGTCATCATCACCGGCATGTCCGGGTCCGGTAAGTCCACCGCCATCCGCGCGTTGGAGGATTCGGGCTTCTTCTGTATCGACAACCTGCCGGTGTTGCTCTTGCCCAAGCTCACGGAGCTGGCGGGCGGCGGCCACTTCGAGCGCATGGCGCTGGTGGTGGACGTCCGCGAAGGCGTCTTCCTCAAGGACGCGCCTCGCATCCTCGCCGAGGTCCGCCGCGCCGGGCACCAGGTGGAAGTGCTCTTCCTGGACGCCAGCGACGACAGCCTCATCCGCCGCTTCAGCGAGACGCGCCGCCGCCACCCGCTGGCGCCCAACGGCACCGTCGCCGAGGGCATCAAGGCGGAGCGCCAGGCGCTGCGTGACTTGCGCGAGCTGGCCGACCAGGTCATCGACTCGTCCACGCTGAACGTGCATGACTTGAAGCGCATGGTGCAGGCGCGCTTCAGCCCGGAGCCCGCCGCGGGCCCCAGCCTGTCCATCATGTCGTTCGGCTACCGCTACGGCGTGCCGCCCCAGGCGGACCTCGTCCTGGACGTGCGCTTCCTGCCCAATCCGTACTTCGTTCCGGAGATGAAGGGGCTCACGGGCAAGGTGCCGAAGGTGGCGGCCTACGTGCTGGAGCGTGAGGAGACGCAGCAGTTCCTCGAGAAGGTCGTGGACCTCTGCCGCTTCCTCTTCCCTCGCTACCAGAAGGAGGGGAAGGCGTACCTCACCGTGGCCCTGGGCTGCACCGGTGGCAAGCACCGCTCCGTCGCCATCGCCGCCGAGCTCACCCAGCGCCTGACGGACGAAGACACCCGCGTCCAGCTCTGGGACCGGGACATCGAGAAGGAATAGCGCCGCCAAATTGCAATGTAACTGTGTTGCAGTTTGCTCCAGTTGAATGCTGGACAAGGACTCTGTCAGCTTTTGGAGAGGTGGGGATGAGTCCCCATCCTCTCCGTACTGGAGTCCCGACATGCGAGTCTTCAAGTCCGCCGTCTGGTGTTGTGCCGCCGTGTCCCTGGCCGCTTGTGGCGCCCCTGAAGAGGCCCCCGAGCAGGAGGCGCTGGCGCAGCAGGAGGCCGCGCTGGTGACCGGCACCACGCAGGGCTGTACGTACACCATCTCCTCCGTGCCGGTGCCCGGCTCCATGCCTCCAAGCCTGGACATCGTCGTGACACGCGCGGCGTCCGGCACGTGCGCCCATGGCGCGGGCAGCGTGACGCTGGGAAGGTCCTACAACACCCCGTACCTCGCGCTCCTGGCCAACAGCTACGGCGTGGCCACGGCCTTCTCGTACAAGCCCACGCCCAGTGGCAGCTCGATGAATCGCTGTCAGGTGAACCACATCGACCCGGCGACGCTCGACATGGTCCGCTCGCATGACATCGTCGTCATGTACGGGACGAACCATGTGAGCTCCTGCGCGCTGGACCAGACGGACGGCGGCGCGACGCTGGTCGTCTACGGGACGAAGGGGGGCCCGCTGCCGGGTGAGGTGGGCAACCGCCCCAACTACGTGGCCACGTATTACGACTTCTTCACCAGCACCACGCCGCCTGTCTATTACACCTACTGAGACAGGTTCCGGGCGCGCGCCTCAGCTCGACTCGCCCAGGCTGAGGCGCTTACTGCCCACGCCGTTCCTGTCCGCGAAGGACGCCGTGCGCTCGCGGTTGAGGTGGGCCAGGGCGTCACGCTCCTTCTGTCCGCCCACGCCCGTGCGGTTCTCCAGCGCGAAGATGCCGCCGCTGCCGTGGTGCTCCTTGCCGGCCTGGACGGCGCTCTCCAAGTCCCTGGCGGACACCCAGTACTCGCCATTGACGGGGTCCTTCACGCGGAACAAGTCGTCCGACGTGTCGGCCGTCCCGTTGCTGTTGACGCCGTCGATGGTGACCCAGTGGAGCTGGCCCGGCCCGCCGCGCCGCTGCTCGGGCGCGAGCGCGCCATTGAGGATGGCATTGGCATCCACGAGCGCCAGGCCGAACTGACCAGCCTTCATCATCTTGCTCGTCGCCGCCGCGTCGAAGTCGGCGAAGCCGTCCGTGACTTCGATGCCCATGCCCCCCAACGCGGTCGCCATCTCCGTGGGCGTGGCGCCATCATCCAGGTTGACGTCCACCGGGGCGTGGACGGACCGGGCGCCGCTGACCTGCGACGCGCGCTCGCGGACCGTCTCTCGCTCCTGCTTCTCGCACAGCGTGCCCTTCGTCACGCTGCGGCTCGCCCGGCTCAGGAAGGCCAGCGTCGCCTCGCCGCAGCCCGTGTCCGAGTTCTGAGCGATGACCGACGCGGTGGGCGCCCAGCCCTTGTCGGCCTGCGCCTGCGCCGCTTCATTCTCTGGGGCCAGGTCTCGCAGGAAGGGAAGCTCGCTGGTCCCCGTGGCGTCCGGCACCGACAGCCGCGGCACGCCTTTGGCCGCGGGCTTCGTGTCCTGGAAAGTGTCCCGCTCCGGACGGGGCGTCGCCGGGGCCGGGCTGCTCACCGGCCTGGCGAGCGACGTCTCCATGGGCGTCCTGGCGTCCTTCAACACGACCGGCTGGATGGGCTTGGACAGGGCCTGGGGCGCTGAGTTGAACACGGTGGTGACAATCCTGGTCACGGCGGACCCTCCCGGACTTCCTTCGCCTGTTCGCATTATCGGCGGCATGTGTGTGTTGTTGCGCGCGAGTCCTTCATGGGCGCAGGGTGTCGCTCGCTTCCCGGTACACTTGCGCAATGGCCAACACCGATGACCGGGGCTCGGGTGCTGATGATTCGCCAGAGCTGTCCACGCAGGTCGTGTCAGCGGATGTGCAGGGGGCGGTGCCGCGCAGCGCGCCGCATGCGGCGGAGTCTCCCTCCGCGCGCGACGCGTCTGGGGATTGGCGTTCGCGGAGCCCGCTGGGCCAGCGGGTGGGGCGCTTCATTCCGTTGAAGCTGCTGGGGCAGGGCGGCATGGGCGCGGTGTTCGCGGCCTATGACCCGGACCTGGACCGCAAGGTGGCGCTCAAGTTGTTGAGCGTGGAGGCCCGCTCCGCGGACGAGGAGGGCGGGCGGGCCCGGCTGCTGCGCGAGGCGCAGGCCATGGCGCGTGTCTCCCATCCCAATGTCATTCCCATCTACGAGGTGGGCACCTGGGACACGCAGGTCTTCTTCACCATGGAGTGGGTGGCGGGTGGCACGCTGGCGGACTGGCGGCGCGAGAAGCTCCGTTCCTGGCGCGAGGTGCTGGAGAAGTACCTGCAAGCGGGACGCGGGTTGGAGGCCGCGCACGCGGCGGGGCTGGTGCACCGCGACTTCAAGCCCGCCAACGTGCTGGTGGGGCGTGACGGGCGCGTCTATGTCACCGACTTCGGCCTGGCGCGTCCCGTGGACAACCTGCCTCTGGACGAACAGCCCACGCTGGCGCGCGTGCGCGACGCCTCGGAGACGTCGCGCACGCTGCATGACCCGCTCACCGAAACGGGCGTCGTCCTGGGCACGCCGCCGTTCATGTCCCCTGAACAGTTCCGCGGCGAGTCCCTGGACCCGCGCTCGGACCAGTTCAGCTTCTGCGCGGCGCTGTACCGGGCGCTCTACAACCAGCGTCCCTTCGACCCCGACGAGCTCTCTCGGGCCGCGAAGGCGCTGCGGTCCGCACCCGCGAAGGTGACGGCGCCGCTGGAGCGAGCCGGGCGGGAGCCCTCGCCCATCCACGAGCCGCCCAGCGACGCCCGCGTCCCCGCCTGGGTGCGGCGCGCGGTGATGCGGGGGTTGTCACTGGAGCCGGAGGCGCGCTTCGCCTCCATGGGGGCGCTGCTGGAGGCGCTGTCGCAAGAGCAGCAGCGCGCACGGGCCCGCAAGGCGGGAGGCATGGC
>NZ_SRLV01000095.1:0-34662 GCF_006518205.1 Myxococcus sp. CA005
CTGGGCATTCACTCGCCGTTACGGCCCGTGCACTCGCTCACCCCGCTGAAACGGGGCTTTGTCAGTGGGCTTCACCGCAGGGGTCTCCCCTGTCGGCGCCACCCCAGCTATGCGGCCTTGACCTGTTGCCGCCTCGGGACTTTCACCCTACGGGTCCATGAGTTCCTCCAGGCATCACACAACTACCTTGACGCTCACGCGCTTCGTCGAGAATGAGCGACTCCCCCTCGACAACAACCGCTCGGAATCGGCGCTGCGGAAGGCGGCGCTGGGCCGCAAGAACTTTCTCTTCGTTGGCCACGAGGCCGCTGGCGAAAACCTCGCGGGCCTCTACGCGCTGGTGGCCACCTGCGAGGCCAACCAGGTCAATCCCGAGGAGTACCTGGCCGACGTGCTGCTGCGGGTGCAGACGCATCCCAACTCCCGCATCGGTGAGCTGCTACCCCACGAGTGGAAACGTCGACGCGTCGCCGAGCCACCCAACGCAGCCCTGCAGCCCAGTCCCTGAACTCCTCGCTCCTCGCGGCGCTCGCCGAACACGGCCTACGGCCGCCTGCAACCGCGCGCGCCACGTCCTTGGCCGGACGGTTACGCAGAGCATGTTCAAGAAGCCCTCGGCCGCGACTCCGCTCCAGGCCCCACCCAAGCCGCACGCCGATTCAGACACTCAACACTGACCTGAAGCCACGCCGTGGGCGCGACAAGACCGCCAGGAACCTCTGGCCCATACGAGAATAAACTGCGCGCCCGTTGACACGTTTATCGTCAACCCATGATATTCTTCTTGTTGTGAAAGAGCGGGTCGCCCAGACGGCACACGTTCTTGCCTTCGAACTTCACGTCGAAGGAGTACATCATGAACTCCGCTGGGCCCTTCGTAGAGCCACTCATGATGCCGCCCCCCGCGGTGCCGGCCTCATCTCCAGTGCTCGTCTTATACTGAGCACCCTTCACCATGGGCATCTTCCCATTGACGGTGACTTTCTTCGGCCCATTCGAGGCGTCCGAGGACTTGCCCAGGTTGGGATAAGGCAAGGGCACTGGCCCACCCGGGCTCGGCGTCTTGCAGACGTCGGGGAAGACAACGCTCTGTCCACCACTGTCCTCAGCGGAAATACCGCGCCCGTTAGCAAAGACTTTCGTTCCCATCATCCCCTCAGTATGCGGACGGCTCTTCGAGCGACACCACCCGGACTCCCACCAACTTCGCGGCCTCGACGGCTTGCTTCACGGCCTCCGACACGAGAATGACCAGTGAGTCCTCGGCAAGCCGAAACAGCGGCAGCCCCAGGGTCCTCGATTCGTCGACACGGAGCTTCGTGAACTTCATCAGGGGCGGTTTGTAACCAGGAAGATACTCCGATCTGGGCAAATCCGCACAACTCACCAGACCAACAATATTGACTGCCTTGTAGTGTGAATAGGTCTTCTCTCGCTCCCGATCAATGACCTCCGCGTCATACAGGTCGAGATTGCGAACTCCCGCCCCCTTGAGCACCTCAATGAGGCGCTGGGAAAAAAGAGGGACGTCGATGATGAGATCCGGCATCACGGGACCGCTGCGCGGGTCGAGATAGCACGGGATGGGCTCTTGTACGGGGTCCGGATAACGGATTCCCATGGTCCAAGGGACGTCGACGTCGGGCGACTCATCCAAGGCAACACCCTCGACGCCATGTGCAGCAAAATCATACCTCGCATCCAACCTGTAATACACACACACCTCCGCGACAATTGACTAACCGCGCGTCTTCTTCGTCAAAGCGAGCTTACTGACAAGCAACTCCCGGCCCTGCCTGACCGCCATGGAGAGGTCTTCAGCCAATGTCGACACCCATGATTTCCACTGATCGGGCCGCCCCGTGATTCGCATTTTGAAAAAATCGGATTTTTGATTAATGAGGTGCACTAGGGAATAGGGTGGATAGCGCTTCCCGTCGTCATCCTTGGAGCGTTCGCAGACAATCCGAAATCGTTCCGCCAGGTGCGCCAACTGGTCACACTCCAGCCGCGTCTCCTTGTCATAGTTCATGGTGGGGCTGGTTTTGTATGGCTTGCTATGATCCGTGTAATGCAACTGCAGCCACGTATCCTTCATCACCAGGAAGCCAACGCCCTCTTTCGAGGCCGGACTCAGCGCCCTCCATGTTTGGCCGTAGAACTGGGCCATCGTCACTCCGGGCACCTTGTGCTTCGTGCCATAGAGGTCCGGGAGCTTTGGGAGAAAGACGCCATTGCGCGCGCAGTCGATGCTGTAGCCAATGTCCTCCTTGATTTTGCCCTTCTCCGCGCGCGTCCACTGCTCGAGACGCGACTTGGCCATGGAGGCCTTTCCCGGAATGATGTGATGTGGGGTCGCGCCAATCTCCACCTCGAATTCCTCCAGCGCTCCCGCCTTGGCCACCCACCCCATCGTTGGATCGCTCCCACCGGGCAGTGGATAGACCGGCCCTACCTTCTTGTCCGTCGTGAGTTCCTTGGCGTTGCTCCGGAGGCTCTCCGCCAGGTCGTCCTCGTCCTTCAGCAGGCCATGCTTGGTCTTGTAGCCCTTGAGTTCACGCGGCCACTCCGCGCAGAAGACACAGTCCTCCGGGTGCCCGTCGTCGGCCCCGTCGCCCCCAGCCACTGCTTCGCCAAACTCAGGCATGGCTCAAGCCTCCGGATCTTCACGCTGAAGCAGTACGGCACCACGTGACTCACGGTCCGAGGAGCACCACACCAGCACAGGCCCCTCACGATATCCCTTCCGCAATCCCAGCGCCGCCACCCCCACCATCAACGGCCCGTATGCGGCTCCCGGGTCCCCCACGTTCTCGGCCGGGTGTTCCAACCGATGCGCCTCGGCAATGCGCTCACGCGAGCGAAGGAATGTCACGCCCCACTCCTTCGCCCAGAAGTTCTCTCCGTTGAACCCCACGTACACACACCGCACGGGCGGTAGCCCAGCCGGAGTGGAGTCGAAGAGCAAGCGACAGGTCTGCGCCAGACCTTCCCCAAGGTATGGCTCCCGGCTGTACCGATGCCCCGGCTCCTTTCCCGTCGCTGTCGCCAGAACGCGTGCCAGCGGGACACGGCCGAGCCGCTTCCCCTCTCCCTTCCTTCCAAGCCGGAGGAACACGGCGGCCTCTCCAGGAATCAGCCCATCCGCCGGCCCGTACCGGCGTATCCGGTCCTCGCCTTCGAGTGTCGCCAACACCGTCGGATCCAACAGGGTGTCCAGTCCTCCCACCAGAACTTCCGGAGCCTTGCTTTCGTCCAGGAACCGCACCGCCGCGTCGAGCGCCAGCAACCCCGCAGCGCGCCCATTGGGAAAGCACCGGCTGCGCTGTAGTTCCAGCGCAATGCCGGAAGCCAGCCCCAGCGCCTTCAGGAAGGGCACCGGCTCGCTCCGCGCTGATAATTCCGTCTCTTCGGGGAGCCCCAGCATCAACGGCAGCGGGCGCTCCAATCCCGCCGCCGCCTCTTTCAGTGCGGGCAGCGCCAGCCGCAACATGCGCTGCTCACGTGCGGCCAGTCCACGAGCGACCGGCAGATCCGGAGCCGGCAGGTGCTCCTCGGAGACGAATGCCCCCAGGTAGGGACGGAAACGGAGGTCCATCAGTGACGTCTCCCGCGCACGCATGATGCCAGCCCGAATGGCGGCCGCTGTCGACGGGGCATTCACTCCCACCGGCGTCATCATTCCGACGCCGAGAATCTCAGCACCTCCGCTCATCTCAATCCTCCGCGCCTTCCAATGACAGCAACTGGAAGCGCGCCTCCTCGACCTTCAATGCCCGCTTGTCGCATCCCACCGCGCCTCGCCAGGTCATGCACACCCGTCCGGAGCCCGGCTCCAGGCCCACTGTCTCCAGATGAAGTGGAGGGCGCTCGAACAATCCGGCAATCTTCACTGTCACGCTCAGCCCACAGCGGGGAAGCGTGTAGCGCTGCACGCCTTCGAGTGACACATTGATTAATTCGACCGGTTCGCCGCCCTTCAGTCTCTCCCGGGCACACATCCCCGCGGGCGCGACCTGAAAGAACTCCGCTTGGAAGTCGAGGGGCAGGTAGGGCGCGCGCCGGGTCCTCCAGGCCTCATCATAGGTGCCGGCATACGATTTTCGCGGCTCCCACGATGGCGCCACAGGCCCCACGCCCATCGGAACCGGGTCGTCTGAAATGGAGCGAATGAGTTGCCTTGGATCCTCCAGGTTGGGCAACGCGCGTCCCACCATTTCCGAACCACCACGCTTGCCGCAGAAGCCCTGTCCCACAGGATTGCTTGCCTTCCCCAACACGCGTTCCTTCGTCACCTCATGCACGCCACCGTAGGCCCGTTCCCATACGAGTGGCATCTTCACGAAGGGCTCGGGCGAAGAGATACCCGGAGACAGAACCCCTCCCCGCCATTTTCTGTCGCCGAAGACTTGGATCACCTGCTTCACAGGCCCCACCCGCACCAGGACGGGGCAGGAGGCCACCGGCTTGCCCCGGGGCGCGTGTGCCTCGCCCTCCAGCAACACGTCTGTGCCTGGCTTGAGCAAGTGTGCCTCGCTCGCAGCTCGGATGCTCGATTGCCCGGGCTCTCCCCGGAATGTGTCCGCCATGACGACCGGTTGCTGATTTTCCGCAATGAACAGCCGCCCCTTGCGAAAGGTGAACGTCGCCTTCACCACCACGTATAGCGTGTCCATCCCCCGGACATCGGGGAACATGAACATGCTGGGTGAGAAGGGAGTCTCGTTGCGAACCTGAAGCATATCCCCCCGCCTTTGCCTTCAACTCATGAATCCCCATGCAGGCAGCCGCTCGCGGACAGCGGAAGCCAGGGCCAATTGCTCCCGCTGCCGTGACGTGAAGGCTCGCACCTGGATCGCGTAGGCACCTCTCGTTCGCACCATCAACTCCAATGCATACAGATGCCTCCGTCGCATGGGGCCTTGCGCCAGCGCCTCCAGAAGGGACGCGCCGGTGAATGGTTTTCCTCTCAGGTAGCGATTGGCTGGCGAGAATCCATCGCGCGCCCGCTCCCACCAGCGCGCGACTTCCTCCTGGGCGGGGAGTGCCAATGCATCTTCCGGGCGAAGTCCCAAGTCCGCATCCAGGTCCTCATCTTCCAGGGGCGGCAAGGCATCCTCTGGCTCTGGCTCCGGGAGCACGTGTGCCCCCGCCATGCGAAGCCCCGTGATGGCGCTGAAGGCCTCACCCGCGAGGCGCGCCACGCGCGGCTCCTCACACATCCACCTCAGGCAAGATTCCGCGGCAGGCACCTGCCCAGTGAACCCCAGCGCCCAGAGCGCATCCTCGCGAGTGGCCGCCGCCTCCGAAAACGAGATGAGCCGCTCAAGGAACCGCACATTTCCCGCCGCAGCAAGCAAGGCCCACAACCGCCGGCGCAGCGGGCTTCCCATGGCCGTGGATTCTCGTTCGCAGACTGTCCATGCGTCGCGCACGCCAAACACCAATCCGGTTTCAATGGCGGCCCACCGGACCTCTGGACGAGAGTCTCCCAACAGCACGCCAAGCAACCTGGGGGCATGGGACTTCGATGATAGATTAAGCGCTCGCAGTGCCGCCGTGACAACCAGTGCGTCGGGGTGGCTCAGCAGTTCCTCCGCCCTGCCGCCAAGCAAGTGCCCCCGGAATCCCAGCACAGATACAGCCATGGGCTCGGCCGTGGTGAGCAAGGGGGCCAAGGCAGTCTCCACCACCCCTTTCTCGCCAAGCTCCAGGGCTCGCCGAATGGAGGCCTGAACTGGTGGCGGCGCATCGGTCGCCCGAGCCTTCACTGCATCAAGCACGAGAGATGGAGCCAGCGCGAGGAGTGACCAAGCGGCGGCGAACACCTCACCCGGGTCCTCGCGCTCGTACACCACGGAGGACAGCACCTCGATAGCCGCGGCCCCCGCCGCAACCAGTCCATCCAAATGAGCGAGCAACCGCTCTTCTAGCTCAGCGGTCTCTTCCAACGTGTAGTCGGGCGCGACCAGCGCGCGCTCCCACTGGCTCCAAAAGAAGGCCGCTTCGGAAAGATGCTCCTCCAGTACGTCCAGCATCATTCGCGTAGCCCCTAATTCACCTGGACCGAGCCACCCTTGATGCGGTTGACCCCCGAGGACTGCGTTTCCACGTACACGCCCCGGATGACGACCTTGCCGTTGCTACGCATCGTGATACTGGCTTGGCCACACCGCAGGACGATCTCGTCCTTGCCCTCTATTTCGACCCGCTGTCCGTCGACCCGGGCCTCGGTGGGAGCTGGAACCGGTTCGGGCTCAATGCCCGCCGTGTCCAGCATGACATCGAGCAGAGGCGTGGAACTGTGGCCCTGCTCCAGCCCGATAACCAGCGGCAGCCGGGGATCCCCATCTTCAAAGAGAAGCACCGCGAACTGGCGTGTGGCCACTGCGGCCCGCACTACCTCTGATGTCAGATTGATAGTCCTCTTCGCAGGTAGCGGCCCCTCGGTGTTTCCCCCGAAGTCCACCAGGAATCGACCATTGTCATCCACACCCGTGAGCCACCCGAGCCTACTCCCCCAGATTCGCTCGCGCGGCGCATCGCCTAAGGGTTCTGCATGAGGCCTTCCCACTGGCATGCTCATGACCTTGTCCTTGTCCCGGGCCTCGAAAAGGCTCGCTGCGGACCTAAACCATGATGTCCAACGGCCCCCCCAGGATGCAGATCATACGACCAAGAACGATGTTTGCTGTAAAGGCCCCGGGCCAGCGGTCACAGGATGCCCATGTGACGAATCACTGCACAGGCACGCACATCTTCTGGGGTGCCCACCCCCCGCGGTTCCATGGGCAAGGTCTGGCAAAAGAAAACCCCGTGGCACCTTGCTGGCGCCACGGGGCTCGTTCTTCACAGTGGAGGCGGCGGGAATCGAACCCGCGTCCGAAAGCCGTCCGCTCTTCGACCCTACGTGCGTAGTCCGCGATTTGCTACGTCCCTGAGGCTCCCACGGACGGGATACTCAGAGCCGGTCCTGGGAAGATCTCGCCACCTCGGGTCCAGGCACCCTCGGCAGCCAGCCTGCATTATGACGGTCTGTCCCAACCCCACAGGCCGAGGGCGGGGGGACCGCGCACTATGGGCTGTTTTTAGGCAGCCAGCGCGAGCTCAACGTTGTCGTTGGCTTTTGTGTCTTTGCCGGGTTGAATTTACGAGCTACCTGACAAGCTCGGCACGCGTCTCGAACTTCAATGCCCCCGTCGAAACCAGGTCGCCCCCGGTAGGTTCACTGCACGTCACGCGGCCACTCACCGCGCCCCGTCTTCTTCACATTAACCGCTGACGGGGGCGCGTCAATCCTCCTGAATGGCCGCGGGCACTTCTGGGCGCACGGCCGTGGACACTCGGCCCACAAGCCCCTCCTCCACCGAGCCAGCCGTCGTAGGGTCGCCTACCCGCCGGGTCCCGCTTCTTCCGTCCCGGCCACGAGGCACCTGAATGAGACGACTGCTCCCCCTCCTTCTGCTCCTGCTGGGCACCGCCCTGCCGGCCGCCGCTGCCGCCCCTACCCCGGCGTCGGACGCCTTCCCGTACACCCTCCACACGGACACCCTGCCCAACGGCCTCACCGTGGTCCGCGTGCCCTACCCGTCCCGCGGAATCATCGCCTACGTCACCGTGGTCCGCGTCGGCTCGCGCAATGAGGTGGAACCCGGCCGCACCGGCTTCGCCCACTTCTTCGAGCACATGATGTTCAAGGGCACGAAGACGCACCCGGAGGGCGACCGCGAGCGCATCCTCGGGAACTTCGGCTACGACGACAACGCCTTCACCACCGACGACATCACCCTCTACTACTCCTACGGCCCCACCGCCGGCCTGCCCCAGCTCATCGAAATCGAGGCGGACCGCTTCCGGAACCTGGAGTACAGCCAGCCGTCCTTCCAGACGGAGGCGCTCGCCGTGCTCGGCGAGTACCACAAGAACGCCGCCGCCCCCTTCCTCAAGATGGAGGAGGAGCTCAACGCCGCGGCCTTCACCCGCCACACGTACCAACACACCACCATGGGCTTCTACAAGGACATCCAGGCGATGCCCCAGGCCTATGACTACAGCCGCACCTTCTTCGAGCGCTGGTACACGCCCGACAACACCCTGCTCTTCATCATCGGCGACTTCGACGACGCCAAGGTCATGGAGCTCGTGCGCCAGCACTACGGCCCCTGGGACCGCAAGGCCGCCCAGGTCTCCGTCCCCGCCGAGCCGCCCCAGAAGGGCCCTCGCACCGCCCACATCGACTGGCCTCAGCCCACGCAGCCCCGGCAGGTGATTGCGTGGCGCACGCCCGGCGCCGGCACCAGCCCGGTCGACGCCGCCATCCAGACGCTCCTCGTGGACTACCTCGCCGGCCCCACCAGCCCCGCCTACAAGACGCTGGTCCTGGACAAGCAGCTCGTGGAGTCCATTGGCAGCGACTACTCCGAGCACCGCGACCCGCACCTCTTCACCCTCACCGCCACCCTCAAGGACGAGCGCCACCGCAACACCGTGCGCAAGACGCTGCTCCAGGAGGTCAGCCGGCTCGCCGCCGGACGCGTGGATGCCGCGCGGCTCAAGGCCATCCAGGACCACGCCCGCTATGGCGCGCTCATGGCCCTGGAGACGCCTCGCGACGTGGGCATCCAGCTCGGCTGGTACGCCGGTGTCACGGGCTCGCCCGACGGATTCCAGCGCCACCTGCAGAGCCTGCCCAAGGTGACGCCCGCCCAGTTGTCCGACTTCGCCAAGCGCTACCTCACCGCCAACAAGCTCATCCTGCTCAGCCTCACCCCCAAGACGGACGCCCAGGGAGGGACGAAGTGATGAAGACCCGAGCACTCCTGTCCCTCACCGCCCTGCTGGGGCTCGCCGGCTGCGCCACCACGCCCCAGGCGCCGCCTCCCGACGAGAACGCGCCGCCGCCCGCGGTGCCCGCCCAGGCGGCGGCGCCCGAGCCCGCTCCGCAGCCCACGCGTCCGGAGTCCGTGCCCGCGACGCCGCTGCGCCAGCCCAAGCCCATGGAGTTGGTCGTCCTGGCGCGTCCGGACACGCCCATCGTCTCCTTCCGGCTCGTGTTCCACACCGGCTCCGTGGACGACCCGAAGGGCAAGGAGGGCCTCACCGCCCTCACCGCGCAGCTCATGGCGGAGGGCGGCACGCAGAAGCTTTCGGCCTCGCAGCTCCTGGAGGCCCTGTACCCCATGGCCGCGGAGCTGGACGTCTTCGTGGACAAGGAGCTCACGACGTTCTCCGGCCGCGTCCACAAGGACTTCCTGACGCGCTTCCAGGACATCTTCACCGACGTGCTCCTGGCTCCGCGCCTGGACAAGGCCGAGCTGGAGCGCCTGCGCGCCAACGCCATCAGCGACGTGGAGAACGGCCTGCGCAGCGCCAATGACGAGGCACTGGGCAAGGTCGCGCTGGACGCCCTGCTCTACCAGGGCCACCCCTACGCGCACTTCACCGGCGGCACCGTACAGGGCCTGAAGGCGATTACGCTGGACGACGTGAAGGCCCACGCCCAGCGCGTCTTCACGCAGGACCGGCTCGTCATCGGCCTGGCGGGCGCGGTGGATGACGCGCTCGCACAGGCGCTCAGCTCGCGCCTGTCCGCGTTGCCCGCGAAGGGCGCTCCGCGCGTGGAGCTGCCCGCCGTTCCGACGACGGCCGGCCGCACCGTCATCATCCAGAAGCCCACGCTCTCCACCGCCGTCAGCATGGGCTTTGTCAGCACCATCCGCCGCGGCGACCCGGACTTCTTCCCGGTGGCCTTCGCCATGTCCAACCTGGGCGAGCACCGCCAGTCCATTGGCGTGCTCTTCACCGAGCTGCGCGAGAAGCGCGGCCTCAACTACGGCGACTACGCCTACGCCGAGCACTTCATCGAGTCGCCCGGCACCACGTACAACCGCACCAACATCGCGCGCACGCAGCAGGACCTGTCCCTGTGGATTCGCCCCGTGGTGCCCACCAACGGCGTGTTCGCCACGCGCGGCGCGGTGTTCTTCCTGGACCAGATGGTGAAGGAGGGCATCCCGCAGGAGCGCTTCGAGCTGATGCGCGGCTTCCTCCAGGGCTACACCCGCCTGTGGGAACAGACGGACCAACGCCGGCTGGGCTACGCCATTGACGGGCTCTTCTACGGCACGCCCGACTTCCTGGAGCAGTACCGCCAGGCCATGTCGAAAATGACGCCGCAGTCCGTCCAGGAGGCGCTCCGCCGCCGCGTGCAGCCCGAGGCCCTCAACTTCGCCTTCGTCACCGAGGACGCGGAGGGGCTCGCCCAGGCGCTGCGCTCCGGTGCGCCGTCGCCCATCACCTACGCATCACCCAAGTCAGAGGAGTTGCTGACACAGGACCAGGCCATCTCCTCGTCCAAGCTGCCCCTGCGCCCGGAGGCCATCCAGGTCATCCCCGCGCAGCAGTTCATGGAGAAATAACACACGGCTGTAATCAGCAGTGCCGGGGGGTGGGTCATTTCCTTCCACCCCCCGGAGTCGGGTGCTATGAGCCTGAAACATGCAAGGCTTCAGCTTGCGTGGTTCAGCCACCCGACTCGCCGTCCTGGGCCTGCTTCTGGCCTCGGTGGCTGCGCACGCCGACCACGACCCGTTCGCTCGCGGATTCGACGCCGTTCCCGTCAAGGCCACCGCGGCTCAGCACAGCGGTATCGCGCTGGAAGGCACGAGCAACGCGCTGCCCGCTGGGAGCTTCCGCGCGGCGCTCTTGTTCGACTTCAACTGGCGCATCCTCGCCCTGAAGCTGGGCGACGAGAAGCTGGGCGACCTCTTGCCCTACCGGCTCGATGCGCACCTGCTGTTCGCCTATCAGCTCCATGAGCGCTTGGAGCTGGCGGTGGACCTGCCTGTCACGCTGCTCCAGGGTGACAACTTCCAGTTGCTGCGCGACGCGCTGAACGCGCCCAACTTCCCGGGCGCCGCGGGCGTGGGCCGCACCACGCTGGGCGACATCCGCCTGCTGCCGCGCGTCCACCTGCTGGACCGCGAGCAGTTCCCAGTGGGCGTGTCGCTCGTCGCCGAGGTCCGGCTGCCCACGGGCAGCGCCTCCAGCTTCACCGGCGAGCGCGGAGTGCTCTGGGCGCCTCGCATCGCGCTGGAGCAGCGATTCACCGCCCTCCCCGTGCCCATCCGCGTGCTCGGCAACGTGGGCGTGCGGCTGCGGCCCCATGCGCAGTACCTCAACCTGCTCGTGGATGACGAGCTGACGCTGGGGGCGGGCGCCATCGCGGAGCTGCCCAACCTGGGCCGCTTCACGGACGTGGAGGCCGTGGCGGAAATGCACCTGGGCACCCCGCTGGTGCGCCCCTTCAACTTCGACCAGGCCGACACGCTCAAGACGCCGTGGGAGGCGCTGGTGGGCGCCCGCGCCAAGGTCTGGGGCAACTGGGGCATGGAGCTCAACGTCGGCCGCGGCATCAACCTGTCCAGCGGCTACGGCCGTGAGGCCCTGCGGGTGATGTTCGCGGTGCGCTACGACGAGACGTTCATCGACTCGGACGGCGACGGCGTGCCCGACATCCGCGACCGCTGCCCCAACGAGCCCGAGGACATCGACGGCTTCCAGGACGGCGACGGCTGCCCCGACCCGGACAACGACGGTGATGGCATCCCCGACGGCGAAGATGGCTGCGCCAACGAGAAGGGCCCCAAGCACACCAAGGGCTGCCCGGACCCGAACTACGACACGGACGGCGACGGCGTCGTCGACGGCGAGGACGCCTGCGTCGACAAGCCGGGCCCCAAGTCCAACAAGGGCTGCCCGGAGGACGAGAACGACGCGGACGGCGACGGCATCCCCGACAAGCTCGACAAGTGCCCGGACAAGCCCGGCCCGAAGGACTACGACGGCTGCCCGGACACCGACGGTGACGAGGTGCCCGACAACGAGGACGACTGCCCCGAGCAGTTCGGTCCGCCGGAGAACAACGGCTGCCCGTACGACTCGCCGCCGTATGTCGTCGTCGAGTCCGACCGCATCCGCATCAAGGGCAACGTGCTCTTCGAGACGGGCTCCGCCGTCATCCAGAAGCAGTCGTACCCGCTGCTGGACGAGGTGGCGACGGTGCTGCGGAAGAACCCGACGCTGGGTCCGGTCCTCATCGAAGGCCACACCGACAATCGCGGCTCGCGCGCCCTCAACATGGGCCTGTCCGACCGCCGCGCGAAGTCCGTGCTCGAGTACCTGGTGGCCAAGGGCATCGCGCGCAAGCGCCTCAGCTCCAAGGGCTTCGGCTTCGACAACCCGATTGCCACCAACGACACGGCGCTTGGCCGCGCGAAGAACCGGCGCGTCGACTTCCGGCTCGTGCGCGCCGAGCTGGAGACGGAGAAGAAGGAGACCGTTGTCCCTGCGGGCCAGCCGCCGCCGCCGGGAACGACGCCGGCCAACGCGGCCCCGGACAAGGACGGCAAGCCGTAGTCCACGCGAGCTGGGGCGGAGCGCCCGTGAGGCGCCCGCCCCACTCAGCGGACGGGCGCCACCCACACCTCGCCGACCCAGACCTGCTTGGGTGAGAAGCGGGCGCCTTTACACGCGACGGCGACGCGGCCCTCGCAAGGGTTCACGTAGACGAACTTGCAGTTGCCTTCGTTCTTCAGCCACGGCTCCCGCTGCGACTCGCAGACGTGTTCCTTGTAGTGGCACTCGTCGAGCAACTCGTTGCTCTCCCAGTAGAGGCAGTGCCGCGCCGCCGGGGAGCCCCCATCCGCCGGCGAAGGCGCGTTGGGGCAGTACCCTGCCTCTCCACGCCGCGTGGGGACGGACGCGTCCTCCCGCGCTCCGGCCCCGTTGACGTGCATGTTGAAGCCCGTCTCCGCGTAGAACATCGGTGGTGTCTCCGCGTAGACAGCCTCGACGGGCGCCACCCATTCGCTGAGGCACGCCTGCAGCACGGTGCCGCAGCTCGGCTCCGAGGAGGGCAGGTCCGCGCACGGCCCGGCGCCGCGGATGGCCAGGTAGTGGCCCCGGGGCGTCGGCTGGTGCTCCAGCGTCAGGGCTTCAGGCGTCACGTCATGGAACGCGGCGAGGTTGAAGTAGACGTTGGCGCGCGTCTTGGCGTCCGCGCCGCTCGCCTTGAGCGCGCGCAGGTAGACGGCCAGGGCCTGCTCTTTTCGGCCCTGCTTCTGGAGGCACAGCCCCAGGTCCGCTAGCGTTGGGCCGTGCTCCGGCGCGAGCTTCGCGGCGCGCTCGAACAAGGGGCAGGCCTCGCCGAGCTTCTTCGCCCGGTAGAGCTTCGTGGCGCGCAGACGCAGCGACTCGGCGTCCTCCGCCTTCTTCGCGGCGCCGCCCTCCGGCGTGGCCGCGAGCAGGGACAGCGCCAGGAACCAGGACATGTGAAATCCCCCCGTGCTCAGGCGTCAGGGCTGCTTCAGCGCGCGCTCGATGCGGCGGCGGATGCCGTCCTCGGACAGCGCGCCGCGCTGCGCGTCGATCACCTTGCCGTCGCGGTCCAGGAAGTAGAGCGTCGGCAGCGCGCTGACCTGGAAGGCCCGCGCCACGTTGTCGTCCGCGTACACCACGTACGGCGCCAGTTCCGGCAGGTGGTTGCGCATGAAGGCCTCCACCAGCTTGGGCGCGCGGTCGCCGTCATCCCGGCTGGCCGCCACGAAGACGAGCCCCTGCGGCTCGTACTCCTTGGCCAGCTTCACCAGCGCCGGCATCTCCTCACGGCACGGCGGGCACCAGGTGGCCCAGAAGTCCAGCATCACCACCTGGCCCTTCAGGTCCTCCAGCTTCATCGTGCCGCCGCCATGGCGCGCCATCTCCATGGTCGGCGCGGTCGTCCCATCCGGCACCAGCCGGGCTCGCTGCGCTTCCAGAACGCCCAGGAACACCACGCCGCCCACGCCAAGCGCCCCCAGCAGTCCCAGTACCAGCTTCGTTCCGCCGCCCACCTTCTTCGGGGCCGGAGGCGGAGCTCCGATGCTATCCGTCACTCGAATCCACTCCTGGTCAGGCGGCCATGCACCCGCCGCAGCACCCACCGCACACCCTCACGCGCCGCCGGGCGCCTCGACACCCACGCGGCCACGTCAGGGCCCCACCGATAGTAGCCCCGGATGAACACCCGACCCGGCGCGCTCTTCCGCAGCACGTCGTCGCGGTAGGCGCGGAAGGCCACGAGCTCCGGCGCGCCCGCGCCGAATGCCACCGTGGCCACGAAGCACGAGGACGCCGGGCTCACCCACATGAGCCGCTGGTTGGTGAGGTTCACCACCGCCTTCAGCTCGCGCGCCTCCGTGTAGACGAACGCCAGCAAGTCGCGCCGCGCGGAGGGGAACTCCTGGCCGCTGGCCTCCTCGAACTCGATGCGCGTGCTGCCCGTGGTGCCGACCTCGTCCACAGTGAAGAAGTACCGCTTGGAGCTGCGGCCGACCTCCACCTCCAGTCCGCGCAGCTCGCCGAAGTACGCCAGGAAGGGCGTGCGGCAGACCGGACAGATGAAGCGGTTGTAGGCGTGGCTGGTGAGGAACGCGTAGTCCCCCACCCGCTTGCAGCCCATGTTCGGGCACACCAGCTTCACGCTCGCCTGAGGCGCGGGCCGCGGGTCATAGCGCGACACACGCGAGCCCTTGTCGAACACCGGCGGCGGACGCGGCGGCGACGTCACCAGATGGCGCGTCGGGTGCGCGGCGCGCTCCAGCTCCTGCGCCCGGCGCCAGGCCGTCTCCGCGGCCTCCAGACGTCCGGCCGCGGTGTGGCAGAGCGCCTCGCCGTGGGCCAGCAGCGCGGCCACCAGCTTCTCCAGCGGGGCCACCGCCGAGACATCCCGCCCCGCGGCCAGCGCCTCCGCCAGCACCCGCTCGACTTCGGGGAGCAGGGCCTGGGCCGCCTTGCGGGAAGGGTCCTCCGCGCGGCGGTACACCGGCGGTTCGGGGATACGAACGAAAAGGGCCGAGGCTGCCGCGCGCACCCGCTCCACCGCCGCGTCGCCACGCCCTACGTCCAACTGCGCCGCCCGCTCACGGGCCGCCTGAAAGAGTTCTTCGGGTTGCAAGCGCGCGGACATTAAAGGCCCCACCCCGCGCTGTCAGCGCATTGGACACCTCGGCGGTCGGAAACTGGCCACGCCCTCTCCTTTGGTGTACGAAGAGGTAGGAGGCTGTGAGCGTGAACGCATTGAAGTTCATCGTCTGGACGTGCTGTGCGGTGGGGCTCGGCGTCTTCCTGGCTTCGGGCAAGGTCGATGGCCGCACGCCCTTGAACCACATGGAGCGAGCATGGAGCCGCTCGGTGAGCCCTTCCACGGTTGATCGGCTCAAGGACGGGCTGGAGGACGCGTACGAGGACGCCAAGGACGCCGTCGCCGGAAACAAGGATTCGTCGCCTCGTGAGCGCATCAGCGCCGAGGACCGTGAAGCGGTGAACCGCATCATCGCGCAGAAGAAGTAGTTCGCCTCCGGGCCCGCTTCCCCTGGCCTCCCCTCCTCCTTAGGTTGCACGGGAGGCGGCTGGTCGGGGTGGAGGCGGGGCCATGGGCAGGGCGCGAGGCAAGAGTGTCATCCTGTTCGCCGCGCTGGTGTGCGCGCTGGTGCTGCCAGCGCAAGCCACCGGCCGCGAGCGAAATCGGTTGTGGGTGGAGTCACAGAACCGCGCCCTCCAGAAGCAACGCTCCACGCTGAGCGACGTCGCCCGGCGCGCCATGCCCGCCGTGGTGTCCATCACCACACAGCAGGCTGCCGACGTGCAGGCCGTCGCCGCTGGAGAAGAAGCGCAGAAGGGCATCGGCTCCGGCTTCATCATCCATCCGGACGGCTACATCCTCACCAGCGCGCACGTGGTGGAGGGCGCGGCGGAGGTCATCGTCTCCGTCCTGCACCCGCGCGGCTACGTGGAGGAGTTCGAGGCCATCGTGGTGGGCGAGGACGCCCGCACCGACTGCGCGCTGCTGAAAATCGCCGCGCCCCGCAAGCTGCCCGTGCTGAAACTGGCCTCCGCGTCGCACGTGCGCTCGGCGGATTGGATTGTCGTCATCGGCAACCCGTTCGGGCTGACCCACTCGGTGACGGTGGGCGTGGTCAGCTACATGGGCCGCACGGACGTGACGCCCAACGGGCGCGACGGCGACTTCGACTACATGCAGATGGACGCCTCCATCAACCCGGGCAACTCCGGTGGGCCGGTGTTGGACCTGCACGGTGACGTGGTGGCGGTGGCCAACGCGGTCAACGTTGCGGGCCAGGGCATCGGCTTCGCCATCCCCATCGACATCGCGAAGACGGTGATTCCGCACCTCAAGTCCCACGGCCGCGTGCGCCGCGGATGGCTGGGCATGAGCGTGCAGGACTTCTCTCCGGAGGTGGCCGAGGCCTTCAACCTGCGGCGCGGCCGCGGGGTGGTGGTGACGGACATCGTCGAAGGCGGCCCGGCCGAGCGCGCGGGCCTGCAGGTGGGCGACGTCATCGTCAGGGTGGACCAGCGGAGCGTGCGCCGGGCGCATGCGCTGCGCTGGCAGGTGGCCGCCCGGGGCGTGGGCCGCGACGTGAAGTTCCAGGTCCACCGGTTGGGGCGCCCGATGAAGCTGACCCTGAAGCTGGACGAGATGCCCTCCGAGGAGACGCCCCTGCCCACCGTGGCGAGCACCGCGCCTGGGCGGCACGCGGGGGCCCCTCAGCCGGTGTTGGACGACCTGCTGTCGCCGGTGCCCCGCTCGAAGGGCCGCCGGGCGACTCCGCCCTCCGGGGAAGCAGCCCCCGGGACGGGGGGTTCTGGACAAGACGCCCCCGCGCCCTGAAGTCCGGACGGGTCCGCGCTGAACCCTGGTTTCCCGGGCTCCTTGCGTTCGAGTGTCATGGGCGCTAGACAGTGCGCCTTTTTCCGTACCCTTGCGGCGGGTCCACCTCGGTGTGGCGCCGCGACTTCGCACCGTTTCGCAGGAGAGCTTCGCAATGGCCGAGACCCAGACGACCCAGAAGCGCACCAGTTGGCCGCGTTTCGCCAAGAGCAATGGCAAGAAGGCGTGCACCGTGGAGGGCTGCAAGCGCCCGTACCGCGCCAAGAACTACTGCTACTTCCACTACAAGCAGTGGCGCCAGGGCGACCTGCCGCACAGCCGTTACCGCACCTGCTCCAAGCCGGATTGCCGCGTGAAGACGTTCAAGGGCGGCCTGTGCGAGAAGCACCACGGCGAGGCCTTCAAGAAGGACGCGGCGTAGACCGCGACTCGCCGTCGGCGCCGGGGCGGCCTCTTCCTCAGGTAGAGGCGCCCCGCGTCACCGCGCGCTCCAGGTGCTTGAAGGCCGTGAGCCACAGCTCCGCCTCGCGCTGGGTCAGCCGCGCACGCATCAACGTCTGCTCCAGCTCGTTCAGCACATGCTGCGGCGCCTGCGGGTTGAGGAACTCCGCGCGCAGCATGACGTCCCTCATTCGCTTCGCCAGCGCCCCCAGCGTGCCCAGCTTCGCGCCTGGCGCCTCCTCCACCGCGGCCGTGGGCGTCAGCCCCTGACGGTGACAGAGGTACAGCAGCACCGCTGACGACTGCGCCAGGTTCATGGACGGCTGCACCGCCGACGTGGGAATCGCGAGCACGTCCGTGCACCGCGCCAGGTCCTCGTCGGACATGCCGCGCTGCTCGCCACCGAAGACGAGCGCCACGCGTCCGCGCACGCTCTCCTCCGCCAGCCGCTGCATGGCCTCCTCCGGCGTCAGCACGGTGCGTCCCTTGAGCTGGGTACGAGAAGTCGTGCCCACCGCGTACACGCAGTCCTTCAGCGCTTCGCCCAGGTCGGACGTCACCTCCATGCCTCGTAGGACGAAGTCACTCTTGACCGCGAGACGCTCCGCGCCCTCGATCGACTTCAGCACCGGTTCGGACAAAATCAGCCGTGAGTACCCGAAGTTGGCCATGATTCTGGCCACGGCTCCGAGGTTGTCGGTTGAACGCGTCTGATGAAGGACAACGGTAAGCTGCTCCCCTGGCCGCATGCGCTGAGTTTAGCTGGTTGATCCCGAAGCAGATCGGTATATTCCCGGTTGATGCGTCGCTGGCTCCCTGGGTTGCTCCTCTCTCTCGTGACGGTCCTCACCGCGTGTGGTGAGGCGGGTGCACCTGTCCGTGCCACGATGAGCGCGCGGCAGGCCCTCACCAACCCGCCGGAGTTCCTCGAGTTCGAAGCTCCCTCGACGCGACTGGAGCTCTTCCGCGAGGTGGCCCGGCAGTCCGTCATTGAGGCCGGGCAGGCAGCCCAGGCCCTGGTCCTCTTCCCGGTCAGCCATCAGGGCGAGCTGCTCGCCGCGCCGGGCTTCGATCCGAAGATGGACCTGTTCCAGGCGCCCGACGCGGGTGCGCCCCTGGAGCTGGTGTTCGAGTCCGGCGGAGAGCGTTGGCCGGATGACCGCCGCGAGGGCCTCCAGGGCCTCTCCGAGCGCGAAGCCGCCGAGCTGGTGGCCCGCACGCTGCTCGCCCACTGGGGCATCGCGCCGAACAGCGCGGTCCAGGTGGACCGGGCGTCGGGCGCGCCTTACGCGGTCGCTTACGTGGACGGAATCCTGCGCATCAACCCAGCTTTCCTCTACCTGGCAGCAGCGTACGGTCCTTCTTCCCTGCCCGCTTCGCTCCAGTAGAGTCGCGCGCCTCAAGTCAGGCCCCGTTTCCTCTCGCCCTTCCCGCGAGAGAGAGGGGCCGCGAGGCGACAGTGAATACCTCCGCACTTCACGCGCAGCTTCCCCTCACCCTCCAGCAGACGGACCTGCCCGCGCTCGGCCAGCACTACCGCGGCAAGGTTCGCGAGACGTACCGACAGGATGACCAGCTCATCCTGGTGACGACGGACCGGCTGTCCGCGTTCGACCACATCCTCACCACCATCCCCTTCAAGGGCGAGGTGCTCAACCGGCTGTCCGCATTCTGGTTCGAGCGCACGAAGCACATCGTCCCCAATCACGTGCTGGACGTGCCCGACGCCAACGTCACCGTGGCGCGTGCCTGTCAGCCCTTCGCCGTGGAAGTAGTGGTGCGCGGCTACCTCACCGGCAGCCTGTGGCGCGACTACCAGAAGGGCACGCACACCGCCTACGGACTGCCCTTCCCGGACGGCCTGCGCAAGGACGAGGCCTTCCCCGCCCCCCTCATCACCCCGTCCACCAAGGCGGAGTACGGCCTGCACGACGAGCCCATCTCGGAGAAGGAGCTTCTGGCGCGGGGCCTGGCCACGCCTGGTGACTGGGCGCGCATCTCCGAGGCCGCGCTGGGCCTCTTCGCGGAGGGCCAGAAGTGGGCGCGCTCACGCGGCCTCATCCTCGTGGATACCAAGTACGAGTTCGGCAAGGTGGGCGACACGCTCTACGTCATCGACGAGATGCACACCCCGGACTCCAGCCGCTACTGGATGGCCGACGAGTACGAGGCGCGCTTCGCGAAGGGCGAGGACCAGCGCATGCTGGACAAGGAGAACATCCGCCAGTGGCTCATCCGCGAGCGGAACTTCTCTGGCCAGGGCACGCCGCCGCCCATCCCTGACGACGTGCGCGTGGACCTGGCCGCGAAGTACGTGGCGGCCTACGAGCACATCACCGGCACCACGCTGACGCTGGAGCCGGGCGACGTGAAGACCCGCATCGAGCGCAACCTGCGTGAGAAGGGCTACCTGAAGTAGCCCTCCTCCATCATCGGCACAGGGTGCCTACGCGCTCCGGCCGAACACGCGCTGGAAGACGTCGTCCATGTGGCGCGTGTGGTAGCCCGAGGAGAAGCAGTCGGAAATCTCCTCGGGCGTCATCATCTTCCGCAGGTCCTCGTCCGCGAGCAGGGCCTGCCGGAAGTCGAGTCCTTCCTCGTACAGCTTCATCGCGTTGCGCTGGACGATGACGTACGCGGCCTGCCGGTCCATGCCCTTGCGCGCCAGTTCCAACAGGAGGCGCTGCGAGTTCACCACGCCGCCCAGCAGGTCCAGGTTCTTCTTCATCTGCTCCGGGTAGACGCGCAGGTCCTCCATCAGCCGCGCGAAGCGGATGAGCATGAAGTCCGCGAGGATGGTGGCGTCCGGGCCGATGACACGCTCCACCGAGGAGTGGGAGATGTCCCGCTCATGCCACAGCGCCACGTCCTCCATGGCGCTCACCGCGTAGCCGCGCAGCAGGCGCGCCAGGCCGGTGAGGTTCTCCGACAGAATCGGGTTGCGCTTGTGCGGCATGGCGCTGGAGCCCTTCTGTCCCGCGGTGAAGGGCTCCTCCGCCTCACGCACCTCGGTACGCTGGAGGTGGCGAATCTCCACGGCGAACTTCTCGATGCTCGAGCCCAGCAGCGCCAGCGCGGTGAAGAACTCCGCGTGCCTGTCTCGCTGCACCACCTGGCTGGAGGCCGGCGCGGGCTTGAGGCCCAGCTTGCGGCAGACGTGCTCCTCCACCGCGGGCGGCAGGTGCGCGAAGGTGCCCACCGCGCCGGAAATCTTCCCCACGGCGATGACGTCCCGCGCGTGCTCCAGGCGCGTCCGGGCACGGCGCAGCTCGTCGTACCAGATGGCCAGCTTGTGGCCGAAGGTGATGGGCTCCGCGTGGATGCCGTGGCTGCGGCCCATCTGCAGCGTGTGCTTGTGCTCGAAGGCGCGCTTCTCCACCGCGGCCATGACACGGTCCACATCCTTCAGGATGAGGTCCAGCGCGTCACGCAGCGTGAGCGCCAGCGACGTGTCCAGTACGTCCGACGACGTCATGCCCAGGTGCAGCCAGCGCGCGCTGGGCCCCACCCGCTCTTCCATGAAGGTGAGGAAAGCGATGACGTCGTGCTTGGTGGTGCGCTCAATCTCCTCGATTTTCGCCGCGTCCCCGGGCGTGAAGTCTCCGGCGCGAGCCAGGCAGTCCTGCAGCGCCTCGCGGGGCGCCAGCCCGGCCTCCACCATGCCCTCCAGGGCGGCGAGTTCCACGTCGCGCCAACGGCTGTAACGGGCCTCGTCGGACCAGAGGGAGGACATCTCCTGACGGCTGTATCGCGGAATCACTCGTAGACCTTCACGGCAAAGTCCCGCCGCGCCGCGAGCCGGAGGAGTTCCAGCACGGCGTCGGAGGACGGACCCAACTTCCTGGCGGCGGTGAGATTGAGAGACAAGTCCAACCCCTCAGGCTGAACCACCGCCAGCGCTCCTGGATTCACCTTCTCGTGGATGATGCGGTTGGCCAGCCGCCCGGCCTGCTGGCCGATGGCCGTGGGACTGGGCGAGAGCGCCAACGTGGCCCCTTCCTTCACCTGGCTGGGCGTTAGAGCGGCCAACGGCACCCGGTGCGCCGCCGCGAAGGCGATGAGCGCCTGGACGACCGCCGCGTTGCCCACTGTCTTGTCCGCCACCATCAGCAGCGCGTCCACCTTGCCCACCGCGCCGTCCAACGCCTTCTCCGCCCGGCCCCCCGCCTCCAATTCCAGCGGGAGGATGGACATGCCCCTCGAGGCCGCCGCCGCGCGGGCCTGCGTCACCGTCCCCGAGGAGAACCGCGGGTCATGCAGGATGCCTACGCGCTTCACCTTCGGCGACACGGCCTTCAGCGCCTCCAGCTCTGGCCCCATGTCGCTGGTGAGGGAGATACCGGTGACGTTGGCGCCATCCAGGCCGTACTTCTCGTAGTAGGGCACCATGGCGAAGAGGACGGGCACGTCCTCGCCCAGCGAGCGCCGTGCGGCGTTGGCGGCCAGGGGCCCCAGGGCCAGCACCAGCGCGGGCTTCTGGGCCGCCAGCTTCTTGAAGAGCCGCGCGGCCGCGCCCGCGCTTTCGTCCAGCATGACCTCCTGCACCTCGGCCCGGGCCTCCGCCGCGAAGCCGGCGATGACGGAGGCATACGGCGCCAAGTGGGCGGACTTCACCGCCACCACGCGGGGACGGGCGGGCTGCTGCGCCACGACCGCCGCCGGCAGCAGCGCGACGAGGAGCGCGGCGACGCAGCCCTTCATTGCCGCACGCTCGCGCAGCAGCGGAAGCCCACCGCGTTCGAGCGCACGGTGGGCACGCCGTTGCTCCGCGCCGAGCAACGTGACGCCGGGTCCGGCTGGTCGAAGGCGCCGCCCTTCAGCGCGTATGCTTGGGCGCCGACGCGGGTGGCCGTCCACTCCGCCGCGTTGCCCGCCAGGTCCATCACCGCGTAGCCCGACTTGCAGCGCTCGAAGCGCCCGGAGGCCGCCAGTCCACCCGGGCTCGCCGCGGTGTTGCACGCGCCCACGGCCTGCTCCTCGCCGAAGGGGAACCGCGAGTTGCCGGGGCCCTTGCATGCCTTCTCCCATTCCTCTTCCGTGCAGAGCCGCTTGCCCTCGCGCTCGCACATTCCCCGCGCCTCTTCCCAGGCCACGGCCACCTTCGGCATCGCGCCAGCCCGGTTGGGGAATTCGTACTCATCCACGCAGAACGAAGACACCTGGATGCTCGCGACGGAGCGCTCGTCCGGGCTGGCCAGTGCGTCATCGTCGCTCCGGCCCATCTTGAAGGCTCCGCCACTCACCAGTCGCATGCCCGCAGGACAGCCGCCCACGGGCGCCGCCAGCGCTGCCGCGCCACCGGGTCCGGCAACAGGCGCCGTCCCCTGCCCTCTGGACTTCTGCAGCGCCTTGATGGCCAGGAAGCCCCCGCCCGCGCCCAACGCCAGGCAGCCGAGGACGAGCAACACCAACCTCCACATGGAACGCTGGGGCTTCGCCGCGCGCGTGGCGGACTTGGTGAGCACCGCTCCGCGAGGCGCGGCGCGAGAACTGGACCCTTCCGACGGTTCGCTCCGCTTCGCGCCGGAACGAGCGCCCGACTCTGCCACCTCCGAACCCCGGCGGCGGGTGCGAACACCTGAGTCCTCGGAGGCACGGCCGCGAGCTCGGCTGCCGGTGTCCTCGGCGCCGCCTTCTCGCGAACGAGACGACGCCTCGTCCTGCGCGCCGTCGCGAGCACGCGACCGGGAACGGCCCACCGCGGGCGCGGCATCCAGCGTGGGCGCGGCGGGGCGCCCCGCGGGCACCGCTGGCGCTTCGTCCAGGGTCATCGCAGCAGTGGAGCGGCCATCCGTCACCGCGGGGGCATCCACCTGCGTGGGCGCGGTGGAGCGGCTCAGCGCGGCCTCGGACGGGGCGCCACGCTCACTGGCGTCCTCGGAATCCTTCCGCGCTGGCGCGGCGCGCGAGGGCACGGGGGGAGATGACGCAGGCCGCGAAGCACTGCCCTGCGCCGAGGGTGCCGCCTTCGCGGCGACGACAGGTGGTGCGATGAAGGGCAGCGCCTGCTCCGTCAGGTGCTGCGGCGCGGGCGAGGCCGCGGGCTTGCCCCGTCCCATGATGGCGGCCAGCGACGCCGCGTCCAGCGGCTGCGTGGCATCCACCGGCGGCGGCAGGTCCGGAATGGGTGCGGGCGGCTTGGGCGCGGCGACACCGGGCGGTGGAGGCAGGTCCTCCTCCTGCACGGCCGGGAGCATGCCCGTGGGCACCGGGGGCGGAGGCCTCGCCGCCTGCCTCGCGGTGTTCGCGGCCGACGAGCCCGGAGGCGCCGGGAGGCTCCGCGCGCGCGACACCACCGCGGCCGGCGTGCGCGCCAGGATGTTGGAGAACTCGGTGAGGAACTCACCCGCCGTCTTCGGACGGGCCAGCGGGTTGAAGTTGAGCGCGCGCCGGTACAGTGCCTCGATGGAGGTCGGCAGGTCCGGGTGGTGCATCGTCAGACCGGGGATGACGCCGTCCTCGGGCACGAGCCCGGTGAGCATCTCCCCCACGATGGCCGCGAGCGAGTACACGTCCATGCGCGTGTCCAGCTCGCCCCCGCCCACGTACTCCGGCGCGATGTAGACGTCCGCGCGCTGCCCCTTCTGCGCCTGCACGAAGGGCAGGTGCGGCACGGCCAGGCCCAGGCCGTAGTCCGTCACCTTGAGCAGGTCCGGCAGGACGATGACGTTCTCCGGCTTGACGTCGGAGTGCGGTCCGAAGCGGTGCGCCGCGTCCAGGGCCGCCGCCATCTGCGCCAGCAGCGGCTCCACTTCCTTCAGCGAGAAGAGCTGCCCCCGCGCGGTGCGCTGCTCCATCATCCGGCGCAGCGTCATGCCCTCCAGCAGCTGCATGGTGATGAAGGGCCTGTCCCCATCCACGCCCTCCTCGTACACGCGCAGGAGGTTCGGATGATTGAGCTTCTTGGCCACGCGCATGGACAGCGCGAACTGCATGCGTTCCTCGGGCTGCTGCACCAGGCGCGGGTGCACCGCCTTGAGCGCCACTTCGACGTCAATCTCCTCGTCCTGGGCTCGGAAGACGAAGCCCATGGGCCCGGAGCCCACCACTTCCTGGATGGCGTAGCGGCCGGCGACGACGTCCCCTGGCTTGTAGGGTGCGCCGTCCGCGCCGCGCCGGCGAGCAGCCCCGGCGGGAGGACGCGCCGAGGCATCGTGCTTCAGCCCGCAGGTGGGGCAGGTGTCTTGGGAGGCAGGAACGAGGCTGCCGCAGCGGTAGCAGAGCAAAGCTGGCGTACTCCAGGAGGCAGTCGGGGGGCCACCTCGGGGGAAGGCCCAGCCTCTTATTCTGCACGCTCCCCTGTCATCAAGGAACGCCGAGCGAGGAAGTCAGCAACTAGCGCCCCGTGGACCCGAAGCCATTTCCACCCCGGGAGGTTTCCTCCAGAAACTCCACCTCCAGGAGGGAGACCGGCGGCACGGCGGCCACCACCAGTTGGGCCACGCGGTCGCCCCGGCGCAGGGTGAAGGGCTCATGGGAGAGGTTGATGAGGATGACCTGCACCTCCCCCCGGTAGTCCGCGTCCACCGTCCCCGGCGAGTTGAGGAGCGTGACGCCATGCCGGAGCGCCAGGCCCGAGCGCGGGCGCACCTGCCCTTCGTACCCAGCGGGTAGCGCGAGCGCGAGCCCGGTGGGCACCGCCAGCCGGTCCAGGGGCCCCAGCACCCGTTCCCCGTCGATGTCCGCGCGCAGGTCCAGGCCCGCGGCCTGTGCCGTTTCGTAGCGGGGAAGTGGCAGAGGCTCCGCATGGGTGCGCACGCGGCGCACCTTCACCGTGAGGGGGGAAGACATGCGCTGGGACTAACACAGCTTCCCCCGCTTCGTGCCACGGCCGCGTGACAACCTCGCGCGTCGGCCCCTCAGGGCGCAGGGTCCTTCGCCACGGGCCGCAAGGCGGTGCGGAACTTCAGCGGGTCCATGGGCCGCGCCGCCAGCTCCAACTGGTAGTGCAGGTGGGGACCGGTGGAGCGTCCCGTGTTGCCCGAATGCGCCACCCGTTCTCCCCGGCGCACGCGCTGTCCCACCTTCACCAGCAGCTCCGAGTTGTGACAGTACGCCGTCGTGACGCCCCGCCCGTGGTCCACCACGAGCACGCGGCCATTCACGGCGTCCTCGCTGGCACGCCGGACGACGCCATCCGCCACCGCCACCACGGGCGTCCCCACCGGCACGCCCAGGTCCACACCGGTGTGCATCTTCCGGCGCCCCAGCACCGGGTGGAAGCGATCGCCGAAGGGACTCGTTACACGCGCGCTCTCATGAACGGGCCACGCGAGCCCGAAGGCGGTGGCCAGCGCCAGGGCCTGCGCGGCGCCCACGGACGCGTCCTCGAAGCCCGGCGGGAGCTGACCCGACAGGCGCTCCAGCGTGGGCGCCCCACCCTCCGCCTCCACCCGCTCCAGCGCGTAGCGCGCGGGGACGCGGCCCGCGAAGAGCGCCGTGAGCCGGGCCTCCTCCCCTGGAAAGTCCTTGGACAGCGCGGTGTGCAGGCTGCGCGCGGCCGCCGGGCCCGTCTGCGGATCCAACAGCGACGCGGCGGGGACGCCCAGCTCCGCGGCCAGCTCCAGCGCGGGCTGGCGGGCTCGCACCTGGGCACCCTTGAGCGCCAGGTGGGTTCCCCAGGCCAGGGCCTCCGCGTCCGTGAGGGCCCGGGACAGAGGAACGTCGGGAGCCATCAATGGCGGTGACAGCGAGGTGCCACTGACGCCGTCGTAGTACGCGAGCAAGGGCCGCGCGCTGCTGCGCGTCCCCGTGGCCCATGCCGTGGCCTTGCGCACCAGCGCGCCCGCCGGCGTGTGGTGGTACGCCGCCCACAAGCACAGCGTCGCCATGCAGAAGTCCAGCAGTCCTTTCGCCTGGCGCGGGAACATGGCCACCTACCGGAAGAAGGACAGCACGGGCGTCGCATCCACCACCGCCGCCACGGCCAGCGGCACCACGACCGCGCAGCCCAGCAGTCCGCGCCGCAAGGCCGCTCTGCCCCCGGCTTCCTCACACACCGCGTCCGCGTGTTGCAGGTTGCGCAGCACCGCGCGCCACCCGAGCGAAACCAGGACGCCCACCAGCGAGGCCACGGCCAGTGCCCGCGCCGCCACGTCCGCGGCACCATCCCCGAAGAGCTCACGCCAGGAGAGGTACACCGAGCCCTGGATGAGCCTGGCCACCGCGCACGCGCCCGCCAGCACCACGGCCGCCGTCGCCAGAGGCCGCAGCCACCGCATGGGCGTGGGCTTGCGCAGGCACCGCGACCACAGCTGATGCCACGTCGGACGCGCGGCTTTCTGGGGCTCCAGCACCACGCGCCATGCCTCCGCGGGAACCGGTGCGGCGGACTCCCGGTAGCCCAGCGCGGGCAGCGCCAACACCACGTCCGCGGCCAGCTCCCACGCGAGCGCGAGGAAGCGCGCAATCCGGGTGCGCTGCTCCAGCGACACCCACTCCACCAGGGGCGCCGTCAGCGAATAGCGGCCCACGAGCGCGTCGAAGCCCGCGTCCACCCGGTCCACCAGCGCCAGCAACCGTTCATCCAACGTGTCCGCCGCCGAGTGCACCCCCACCGCCACCAGCGCGACCAGTCCCAGCGGCATGAACGCCCAGCGGAAGGCCCCCAGGAAACGGGAGACGTCCGCCAGGAAGGGCGTGGACGACGACGCAGGCGGTGGTCGAGGTGGCAAACAGCCTCCGTGCGGATGGGGCTCGCACCTCAACGCACGGCCCGCCCAGAAGTGTCTAAGCCACCCCGGCCCGAAACGAAAACACCCCCTCCCGCGCGGTGGCGGAAGGGGGCGTCATGAGCGCCGGGCTCTCAAGGAAGGAGCCCGGGCTTTCGGGCGCGAATCAGGCCTTGGCGTCAGGCTGCGTGGGCGCGGGCGCCGGCTGCGCGGCGGCCTCACCGGCGGCGGCGCCCTGCTGCGCGGCGCGCTCCGCCATGGCCTCCTTGCGCGACAGGCGAATCTTGCCCGTCTTGTCGATGCTGACGACCTTCACCAACACCTCGTCGCCCTCGTTCAGCACGTCGGAGACGCTCTTGACGCGCTTGTCGGACAGCTCGGAGATGTGGATGAGGCCGTCGGTGCCCGGGAACAGCTCCACGAAGGCGCCGAACTCGGCGATCTTGCGCACCGTACCCGTGTAGATCTTCCCGATCTCCGCCTCGCGGGTCAGCGCCTGAATCATCGCGATGGCGGCCTTCACGGCCTCGCCGTTCGCGCTGGCGATGTCCACGCGGCCCGAGTCCTCGATGTTAATCGCGGCACCCGTGCGGGCGATGATGTCCTTGATGACCTTGCCGCCCGGCCCGATGACGTTCTTGATGAACTCGGGACGAATCTGGATGGTGGTGATGCGCGGCGCGTACTGGCTGATCTCCTTGCGGGACTCGGCCAGCGTCTTGAGCATCTCACCCAGGATGTGGAGGCGGCCCTGACGCGCCTGCTCCAGCGCGCGGCTCATGATTTCCGTCGTGAGGCCGGTGATCTTGATGTCCATCTGGATGGACGTGATGCCCTTCGAGGTGCCGCACACCTTGAAGTCCATGTCGCCCAGGTGGTCCTCGTCACCGAGGATGTCGGAGAGGATGGCAATCTTGTCGCCCTCCTTCACCAGACCCATGGCGATACCCGCCACAGGGGCCTTGAGCGGAACACCCGCGTCCATCAGCGCCAGCGTGCCGCCGCAGACGGAGGCCATGGACGAGGAGCCGTTGGACTCCAGGATGTCCGACACCAAGCGCACCGTGTACGGGAAGGACTCGCTCTTCGGCACCATGTTGCGCAGCGCGCGCTCCGCCAGCGCCCCGTGGCCGACTTCACGGCGGCCCGGGCCACGCAGCGGCTTCGTCTCGTTCACGCTGAACGGCGGGAAGTTGTAGTGCAGCATGAAGCGCTTGAAGGCCATGCCGCCCAGCATCTCCAGGCGCTGCTCGTCATCGCTGGTACCCAGCGTGGTGACCACGAGCGCCTGCGTCTCGCCGCGCGTGAAGACGGCGCTGCCGTGGGTGCGCGGGAGCACGCCCACCTCGCACGTAATCGAACGGACCACGTCGTGGCCACGGTCGCCGATGCGGCCACCGTTGACCGTCATCTCGCGCATGTGCTCGTACTTCAGGTCCTCCACCACCGCCTTGGCGTGCTTCTCCACCAGGGGGGTGTAGCCGTCGCCCAGCTGCTCCTTGAGCTTGGCGAGCGCCTCCTTCTTCGTCTTGCCGAGCGCCTCGTAACGCGCGCCCTTCTCCTTGATGCCGTAGCCCGCCTTGATGCCGTCCATGGCCAGCTCACGCACCTTGGCGCGCAGGCCCTCGTCCACGGCGGCGGGCTTCTCGAAGGAGCGAACCTGCTTGTTCAGCTCGCGCCGCAGCTCGTCCTGCAGGTCCAGCGCGGGCTGCGCCGTCGTGAAGCCGAAGTCGAGCGCCGCGACCATGTCGGCCTCGGAGACCTCCTCCGCGCCACCTTCCACCATGACGATGGCCTTACGGCTCACCGCCATGACCAGGTCCAGGTCGCTCTGCTCGCGCTGCTTCGCGGTGGGGTTGGCCACCAGCTGACCGCCGACGCGGCCCACGCGGATGCCGGCAATGGGGCCGTCAAACGGGATGTCCGACACCCACAGCGCCGCGGAGGCGCCGGTGATGCCGTGGATGTCACCCTCGTTCTCCGGGTCGGAGGAGATGACGCTGGCGATGATCTGCGTCTCGTACGCGTAGCCTTCCGGGAACAGCGGGCGGCAGGAGCGGTCGACCAGGCGGCTGGCCAGCGTCTCCTTCTCCGTGAGACGGCCCTCGCGCTTGAAGTAGCTGCCGGGGATGCGGCCGGCCGAATACAGCTTCTCCTGGTACTCCACCGTCAGGGGAAGGAAGTCGATGTCCTTCTTCTCCCGGGCGCTCACCGCCGTCACCAGCAGCATGGTGTCGCCATAGCGGACCACCACGGAACCGTCGGCCTGCTTCGCCAGACGGCCCACTTCGATGCTCAGCTCGCTCTCGCCAATCTTGACGCTCTTCTTCAACATGTCCGTGCCTCTGGATCCTTCAGGGCGAAGACCCCACCGCGCGCACCCGGTCCGAGAAATGGACCCGGCACCCCGGGAGGGCCCTCGGGGTGTTTGAGCGGTCACCAGGGCCTGGAACAGGCGCCAGTTGAGGCAACCGCCAGCATGTACTGCGGAGGGCGCTTGCGGAGCGCCGGAGGGATGTCTCGGAACTTTTGATCCCTGGTCGCAGGGGCCGACCGCGGTCAGCCCATCCGAACGGAAACCAAAACCTCCGCAGCCACCACTCCCTTGCCCGCCTCCACCCACCGCGCTTCGACTGCTTCACGTCACTGCATTACGGCCTATGTCCTAAACGCGCGGGGCGCTGGTTTCCGCCAGCGCCCCGGGTCCTGCTCAACTGCCTACTTGCGGATGCCGAGGCCGTCGATGAGCTTCTTGTACCGCGCGACGTCCTTGGACTTCAGGTAGTCCAGCAGGCGGCGGCGCTGACCGACCAGCTTCAGCAGACCGCGGCGGGAGTGGTGGTCCTTCTTGTGCGTCTTGAAGTGCTCGGTGAGCATGGTGATGCGCTCGGACAGCAGCGCCACCTGGACCTCGGGGGAACCCGTGTCCGACTCGTGGGTCCGGAACTTCGACACCAGCTCCGACTTACGCTCCTGGTGCAGCGACATGAGACTCTTCCTTGCCCGCTCCGGTGGAGGTTGCTGCTCGCGTCACCACGGTCCGCGGAGGGGTACAGACCGGGTACATCCTTCTGACGAGCGGGGGGCTTATAAGCTTCACCCCCCGTGGGGTCAACCTTCGACGCCTGCCCGCCAGCCCCGGAAAGTCCGGGACCACGAGAAGACGTACAGCCACAACCCCGCGAAAAATCCCGGCGTTACACCAGGACGCGCAAATAGCGCAGGCGGCCACCGGCCACTTCGGCCACCGCCAGCAGCGCGTCGTCCGGGCCCATGACGCGCACCCGTCCCACCTTCCCGGCGGGGACCTCCACCGGGACACCGTGGGAGACGCGCTTGGCATCGGCGGCGCCCACCCGGACCTCCGGCAGTTCCACCAGCGCATGCGACATGGTCATCAGCCGGCTGGCCAGCGCGCCCTCCTTCAGCAGCTCCGGCACGTCCGCCAGCGGCAGCGCCTGCGCCAGGGTGAAGGGGCCACTGGCGGTGCGCCGCAGTGCCTCCAGGTGGGCACCACAACCCAGCGCCCGGCCCACCTCCTGGGCCAGGGTGCGCACGAAGAAGCCCTTGGAGCAGCGCACCGACAGCTGCAGGCGCTCGGCGGAGAAGTCCCGCAGCACCAACTCGTACACCGTCACCTGACGGGCGGCGCGCTCCACTTCCTCGCCCGCACGAGCCAGTTCGTAGAGCCGCTTCCCGCCCACCTTGACGGCCGAATACATGGGTGGGACCTGGTCGAAAGTGCCCCGGAAGCGCGCCAACGCGGATTCAATCAGCGCGGGCGTCAGGGCGGGCACGGGCGCCTGCGCCGTCACCTGCCCTTCCGCGTCCAGGGTGTCCGTCTCCGAGCCCAGACGCACCGTGGCGTCGTAGGCCTTGTCGCCCTCGGTGATGAAGCCCGCGACCTTGGTGGCTTCCCCCAGGCAGAGCGGCAGCACTCCAGTGGCCAGCGGGTCCAGCGTCCCCGTGTGGCCCACCTTCTTCAGGCGAAGCAGCGAACGCACCTGGCGGACCACGTCGAACGACGTGGGACCGGTGGGCTTGTCAATGACGAGGACGCCGTCCATGGCACGCCAATCGTGGAGGCCCGGAGCTGGACCTACCAGCCTTCCTTGTTGCGGACTTCGCGCAGCAGCCGGTCAATCTTGTCACCTTCGCCCACCGATTCGTCGAAGGAGAAGAAGATTTCCGGCGACACGCGCAGGTTGACGGCGGACGTCACCTCGCGGCGCACGAAGCCCTTGGCGGCTTCCAGGCCCTTCTGCGTGTCCGCCCGCTCCTGCTCGTTGCCCATCATCGAATAGAAGACACGGGCCACGCGAAGGTCCGGGGAGACCTTCACGCCTGTAATCGTGATGTAGCCGATGCGCGGATCCCTCAGCATGCCCCGGGTGAGCAAGTCACCGATGGCCGCCTGGATTTCCTGCCCCACGCGCTCCGGTCGGGAATGCGTCGTCATTTCTTCTCCCAGTCTCGCGGGTTGCGCAGGGAACGGGCCCGAGCCCGTGCCTCGTCGAACGTCATCCGTCCACCGCTCGACGGAGACGGGCGGCTCGTGCCGCCATCCATGCCGCCTTCATGGCGGCTTTCCCACTCTCCCAACCCCTCCGCCTCCGCGAGCGAGCCGCGCTCGCCGCGCAGGAAGCGGGCAATGGCGGCCTCCGAATGCGCCGCCGCCTGCTCTGGGGAAAGGTCCAACTCCTCCACGTCCTCATCCACGGCCTGCGCCGAGAAGGAACCTCGCGAGGCCGCCTGGCCGCTCGCGAAGAGCTGGTCCCCGAAGCCGAGGATTTCCGTCTCCCGCGACAACAGCGGGGCGACATACATCTCCTCGACGGAGTGGATGATTTTCTCCAGCTGCTCGTCCACGTGGCGCCGCTCGTTGCCCACCACCGCGAGCGCCAGTGACGCCTTCTGCCAGAGATCCTGGTCCTCGACCTCGGCCACCGCCACGTTGAAGCGGGCCTTGAGCCGGTCCGTCACCCGGCGGAGCACCTGCCGCTTGGACTTCAGCGAACCACTGTCCGGAATCTGCAGGGTGAGGCGTGCGACACCTACGAACATGAATGTCCCCCTTGCCACGGGTGGCCACGCCCGAAGGCGGTGGCAACCCGGGCATCAGCACCCTGGGAAGATGGGGTCTTCCCAGGGTTTCAGGGAGGCGCCGGGGCTCTCCTGCAACTAGGTGAGGCTCTGCCGAGTCTCTACGATCTCGTACGCCTCGATGATGTCACCGGGCTTGAGGTCGTTGAAGCTCTCGATGCCGATACCGCACTCGAAGCCCTGCGCGACTTCCTTGACGTCGTCCTTGAAGCGCCGCAGCGACGCCATCTTCCCGGAGAACAGCTGCTTGTTCTCGCGCATGAGGCGGACGATGGCGCCGCGCTTCATGACGCCATCCAGCACCGCCGCACCGGCGATGGTGCCCAGACGCGGCACGTTGAAGGTGTTGCGCACCTCCGCGCGACCCAGCTTGCGCTCGGTGCGGATGGGCTCCAGCAGGCCCTCCATCTCCGTACGAACCCCGTCGATGAGCTCGTAGATGATGGAGTAGCTCTTGAGCACCACTTCCTGGGCCTTGGCCGCGGCCTCCGCCCCGGACTCCGGGTTGACGTTGAAGCCCAGCACGACGCCCTTGGAGGCCGCCGCCCGCATCACGTCGCCCTCGGTGATGGCGCCCACACCGGAGTGGACCACCTCCACCTTGACCTTGTGGGTGGAGAGCTTCTGGACGGCCTGCTTGACGGCCTCGGCCGAGCCCTGCACGTCCGCCTTGATGACGACGCGCAGCTCCTTGGGACCACCGCCCGCCTTCGTCTTGGCGAACAGCTGCTCCAGGGACTCGCGGCTGACCTTCGACAGCTCGGTCTGCCGCTCCTTCATGTTGCGGTGCTCGGCGATCTGCTTGGCCGCCTTCTCGTCCGCCACCACGTTGATGGCGTCACCCGCGCCCGGCACGCCGGACAGGCCGACGACCTCGGCGCAGTAGCCCGGCTTCACTTCCTTCACCTGCTCGCCGCGGCTGTTCGTCATCGCGCGGACGCGGCCGTAGTGCGAGCCGGTGACGACGGCGTCACCCAGCTTCAGCGTGCCTTCCTGCACCAGCACCGTGGCGACGGGGCCACGGCCGCGGTCCAGCTTGGCCTCGATGATGGCGCCCACCGACGGACGGAGCGGGTTGGAGGCCAGCTCGAGCACCTCGGCCTGGAGGGCCAGGTTCTCCAGCAGGAGTTCCAGGTTCTCCTTCGTCTTCGCGGAGACGGGCACCATGATGGTGTCCCCGCCCCACTCTTCCGGCACGAGTTCGTGGGTGGCCAGGTCCTTCTTCACGCGGTCCAGGTTCGCGGTCGGCAGGTCCATCTTGTTGATGGCGACGACGATGGGCACCTCCGCCGCCTTCGCGTGCTTGATGGCCTCCACCGTCTGGGGCATCACGCCGTCGTCCGAGGCCACCACCAGCACCACGATGTCCGTCACGTCGGCGCCACGGGCGCGCATGGACGTGAAGGCCTCGTGGCCCGGCGTGTCGAGGAACGTCACGTCACCGCGCGCGGTGGTGATGCTGTACGCGCCGATGTGCTGGGTGATGCCACCCGCCTCGCCCTGCGCGACGCTGGCCTTCCGGATGGCGTCCAGGAGGCTCGTCTTGCCGTGGTCGACGTGGCCCATGATGGCGACGACCGGCGGACGGGGACGCTCGTCCTCGGGACGGGTCTCCACCTCGGGCAGGTAGTCCTCCACCTCGAAGCCCACGCGGTCGATCTTCCAGCCGTAGTCGCCGGCGATCATCTCCGCCGTGTCCGCGTCCACCAACTGGTTCGCGGTGGCCATCTTCCCCAGGCCCATCAGCTTCTTGATGAGCTCGGCGCTGCGCACACCCATGCGCTGGCCCAGGTCGGACACGGAGATGCCCTCCTGCAGCTTGATGACCTTCTTCTCCTCGGCCATCTGGGTGATCTGCGTCTTGGCGCCCTTCTTCGTGGGCTTGCGCTTCTTGCCACGGATGGGGATGGTGACGCGGCCCCAGACCATGTCCGTCAGTTCCTGCTTGGACACGCTCTGCGTATCACCGCTGGTGCGCTTGCGCTGGCCACGCTCCTTGTTCTTGGAGACGTCCACCAGTTCGCGGCCACGGCCCAGGTGGTCCGGGACCACCTTGTACTCACGCCGCTCGGGGATGCCCGTGCGGCCCGGCGCCATGGGGTACTGCTTGGCCTGACCGGCCGTGGGCGTCACGCGGCGCACCTGGATGAGCGGGCGCGAGATGACGACGGCCTGGGTCGCCGTGGGACGGGCCGTGCCCGTGGGCGATACCTGGGCGTGCGGCACGCCGCCGACCATGATGGTGGGGCCCTGCGGAATCGGAGAGGCCGAGGCCGAGGCCTGCACCCCCGTGCCGGGCGCCGAGGTCGGACGCACCGGTCCCTGACCAGGACGGCCGGCGCCCTGATACGAGCCCGGTCCCTGGTAGGACGGACGTCCACCCGGACCGCCGGGACGACCACCCGGGCCGCCCGGACCACCGGGACGACCACCCGGGCCGCCCGGACCACCGGGACGACCACCCGGGCCGCCCGGACCACCGGGACGACCACCCGGGCCACCCGGACCACCGGGGCGACCACCACCGGGCCCACCACGCTGCTGGTAGCCAGGCGCGGGGCCCCGGGAGACGACGGTCGCGGACGAAGAAGTGCTCGAAGGCGTCCGGACTGCCGGCGGTACCGGTGAGCGTGGGGGGGGTTGGGGCAAGGTGGTGCTCTCCTGAACAGAGGGACGAGGCTGCGCGGCGGCGGGAGCCGGCACGGCAGCGCGGGG